>DASQVJ010000117.1:0-11887 GCA_035640835.1 Bryobacteraceae bacterium | reverse complement strand
TCGGATTTGCTGGGTCACCGACATCGGCTGGATGATGGGACCGTGGCTCATCTATGGCGCGTTGACCCTTGGCGCAACCATCGCCCTTTATGACGGAGCGCCAGACTATCCGAAGCCGGATCGCATCTGGCAGTTCTGCGCAACCCACGGCGTGACGGTGCTCGGAATCTCCCCAACGCTCGTGCGAGCACTCGCAGCCTGCGGCGACGAGCATGCCCAAAAGCATGAGTTGCCGTCGCTGCGGATCCTTGCGTCCACCGGCGAGCCCTGGAATCCGGAGCCCTGGTGGTGGTTGTTCGAGAAAGTCGGACGGCGGCGCGTGCCCATCATTAATTACTCCGGCGGAACGGAAATCTCAGGCGGAATTCTCAGCAGCAATCCTCTGCTTCCCATCAAGCCCTGCAAGTTCTCCGCACCCTGCCCGGGCATCTCGGCCGACGTAGTAGATGAATCCGGTAATCCGATTCGCGGCGCAGTCGGCGAACTCGTGTTGCGCACCCCTTGGATCGGAATCGCCCGCGGCTTCTGGAAGGATCCCGACCGATACGTGGACACTTACTGGTCGCGATTCCCCGGCATGTGGGCCCACGGCGATTGGGCGCGCATCGATGCCGATGGCCATTGGGAGATCACCGGCCGCAGCGACGACACCATCAAGATCGCAGGCAAACGAGTCGGTCCGGCCGAAGTGGAGAGCATCTTTACCGCGCATCCATCGGTCACCGAAGCTGCTGTCATTGCCGTACCCGATGAACTCAAAGGCAACGCGATGGTAGCGTTCTGTGTGCTCAAACACGAAGCCTTCGACCGGCCAAACGGTGATCTGGTTCGCGAGTTGCAGGAACATGTGGCTCGAGAGCTTGGAAAACCTCTGCAACCCAAAGCGGTTCATTTTGTGTCTGCATTGCCAAAGACGCGAAATGCAAAAGTCATGCGCCGCGTCATCCGTGCAGCGTATCTTAACCAGGATCCAGGAGATGTGACCGCGCTCGAGAACCCCTCGGCGCTGAAGGCCATCCAAGAAGCAGGAGTACAAGCATGAGCACGACCATTCTTCCCCAAACCGGCGAAAGCGTAAAGGTGTATGACAATCCTCTGAAACTCAAAGGTATCCACCATGTGGAGTTGTTGGTAGGAAATGCCAAGCAGGCCGCGTACTTCTACCGAAAGGCGTTCGGCTTCTCGCAAATCGCGTATTCAGGACTGGAGACGGGCAACCGGCACTTCGCCTCATATGTCCTCGAGCAGACCAAGATTCGATTGGTGCTGACCACGCCGTTGACCCCGGAAGGTTCCGTCGTGGAGCACCTGGTCCGCCACGGTGACGGGGTTAAGGACATCTGCTTCGCTGTAGCAGACGCGGCAAAAGCCTTCGAAGAAGCCGTCTCGCGCAATGCGATTCCCGTGGAGGAGCCGCATGTGGTAGAGGACTCCTTCGGTAAGGTTCTGCGCTCGGCGATCCGCACCTATGGCGAAACCGTGCACTCGATGGTGTCGCCGATCAATTACGCGGGCCCGTTCCTGCCGGGGTATGTCCCCGCACCGATTGAAGAGCTCGACGCGGGCCTGCTGCGGATCGATCACATCGTAGGCAACGTGGAGCTCGGCGCCATGAATAAGTGGTGCGACTACTATCGCGACGTACTCGGCTTCAAACGCTTCGTCAATTTCGATGACAAGGACATCTCCACCGAGTACAGCGCTCTGATGAGCATCGTGATGAGCGATGACTCGCAGTCGGTAAAATTCCCGATTAACGAGCCCGCGCAGGGACGTCGCAAGAGCCAGATTCAGGAATACCTCGATTGGTACGGCAGCCCCGGCGTGCAGCACATCGCACTCCAAACCGGTGACATCATCAAGACCGTGTCCACACTGCGCGGCAACGGTGTCGAATTCCTCGAGGTGCCCGACACCTACTACGATCAGCTTCAGTCAAGGGTCGGTATGATCGACGAGGATATGGAGATGGTCCGGAAGCTCAAGATCCTCGTCGATCGCGACCAAGAAGGATACCTGCTCCAGTTGTTCACAAAACCCGTGGAGGATCGTCCAACCTTGTTCTACGAGATCATTCACCGGCACGGCAGCCGGGGATTCGGGAAGGGTAACTTCAAAGCGCTGTTCGAGGCAATTGAGGCGGAGCAGGCTCGGCGGGGCAATCTCTAATGCCCATCTACCATCGACTGGGAAAGATCCCGCCGAAGCGGCATTCGGTTTTTCGCCAGCAAACCGGCGAGTTGTATGCGGAGGAGCTGATCGGGAACAAGGGCTTCGTCGGTCCGTCGTCACTTCTGTATCATGTGCATCGGCCCACCGAGGCCCTACGCACAAGACTGCTTGCCGAAGCCCCCATCGAGCCCGAACCCGATTATCAGTTCCGCCATCGTCACCTGCGCACCCAGAAGATGAAGTTCGGCGAGAGCCCTGTCTTGAACCGGGTTCCGGTGCTGTTCAATCAGGACGTCGTGCTCTGGATGTCCGGGCCTGATCGTGACGACGAGTTCTTCTATCGCAACGGCAGCGGGGACGAGCTGATTTATGTGACCGAGGGTAAGGGCATTCTCGCGACACAAATGGGCGAGCTGGCATTCGGCCCCGGCGACTACCTCGTCATCCCCCGCGGAATCGTCCATCGCTACCGCCTGCGCGAGGGCCCCTTCCACTTTTTGATCATCGAGACCCCGAGCTACATTCGAACCCCCAAGCGATATCGCAACGAGCACGGGCAGTTGACCGAGAGTGCGCCCTACAGCGAGCGTGACATTCGCCGCCCCGAGCAGCTCGTCACGCAAACCCAGAAAGGCGAGTTCCGAGTCGTGGTGAAGAAGGACAACCGCTTCACCGAGCTTGTCCTCGCCCATCACCCGTTCGATGTCGTCGGATGGGACGGCTACTACTATCCATGGGCCTTCAACATCCGAGACTTCGAGCCGCGAGTCGGACGCTTCCACCTGCCGCCGCCGACCCACCAGACGTTCGAGGCGGATAACTTCGTCGTCTGCTCCTTCTGTCCTCGACCCTATGACTTCGACCCCAATGCCGTCCCCGCGCCTTACAACCACTCAAATGTGATGAGCGACGAGGTCCTCTACTACGCCAACTCCGAGTTCATGAGTCGCAAGGGCATCGAGTACGGCAGCATCACCCTGCACCCGGATGGTATCCCGCACGGTCCACATCCCGGCCGGACCGAAGACAGCATCGGCAAGATGTACACCAACGAGCTTGCCGTCATGATCGACACCTTCCATCCGCTGCGAGTGACGAAGCAGGCGCTCGAAGTGGAGGATAAAGACTACTTCAAATCGTGGACCTGACCGGCGTTTGGCCGTATGGCTCGTTCGTGTTCGAGGGCCGTCGCCAGATCGGCGTAGCCCTAGACGACGGCCGCGTCCTGAGACTTGCAGCCTGTGCTGACGATCTCACGGGTGAGCTGGCAGAAGCCTGCAGGGCTCCTGTGCTGAATGCGCTTATGTCCCGCGGATCCGCTGCCTGGACCGAGCTCCGGTCGCGCATCCCCAGGCTCCTTCGTGAGGACCGTTGCATCAACCTGGGGCAAGCCGACATGCGCCTGCCTGCCGACATCGGCGACTACACCGACTTCTATGCGTCCATCCACCACGCCGAGCGAGTCGGCCGTCGTTTCCGCCCTGACAATCCTTTATTGCCCAACTATCGGCATGTGCCGATCGCGTATCACGGACGGGCTTCGTCGCTGGTTGTCAGCGGAACTCCCGTCCGGCGCCCCGAGGGTCAGATTCCCGGATCCGAGGGCCCTCACTTCGGCCCGACAGAGAAGCTGGATTTCGAATTGGAGCTCGGGTTCTTCATCGGGCCTGGCAACGAGCTCGGTCGCCCCATCCCCATCTCCAGCGCCCACGAACACATATTCGGGTTCGTGCTTGTAAACGATTGGTCGGCACGCGACATCCAGGCCTGGGAGTATCAGCCGTTAGGTCCCTTCCTCGGCAAGAGCTTTGCCACCAGCATTTCCGCCTGGGTGATTCCCACGGCCGCTCTCGCGACGCGCTTCATCGACCTGGAACACCACCACGTCCTACCCTATCTTGAAGGCGACTGGCGCGGCCTCGACCTGCCACTCGAGGTTTGGCGTGACGGCCAGTGCATCACCCGCTCGAACGTGCGTAACCTGTATTGGAGCTTCGCGCAGATGATCGCCCACCACACCAGCAACGGCTGCAATCTCCGGCCCAGCGATCTGCTGGCCACGGGTACCATCTCCGGCGCAACCGTAGGATCCGAAGGATGCCTGCTCGAGAGTGGTGCGCCTTATCTTGCCGATGGGGAAGAAGTCGTGCTGCGAATCCCGGGACTCGCGCTAGCTGACTGTCACGGGCGGATCGACCGGTAACCACCTCATTAGCGGCGTTTCCGGCGACTTTGCGGATCTTTTAGCAGTCAATCGTAGCACTTCCATTCCAGATACTTTAGAATCTTGTAGCAATTCTCCTGACTTGTGATGCCGGGAAGTTCCCCGCTATCGTGCATAAGATGGGTGTGAGTAATTTCATGACGTGGGGCGTCTACTGATCGGGAATGAGCAGGTCAGTCGACGTGCGAGGTATCGAACGGCTCCGAGGTTACGTCCCGGCACTCGCAGCCTACGCCCTGGCCACTTTCCTCCATTTCCTCTGTGTTCGTTTGATCGCGCCGAATTTTCCCGGGCTTTTTTTTGTTTACCTTTGCACCATCCTCATTGCAGCCTGGTGTGGTTACGGGCCCGGCATCGTCGTTTGCTTGCTGGTAGTCGTGGCGACGCGCTACGGTTTCAAACCCGGATTCTCCTGGCGCCAGGTGGATCCTATCGGCCTGGCAATGCTGCTGGGGATCTCGCTTCTGGTCAGTTTCGTCGCCTCCCACCGCCGGCGGACCGAGCGCAAACTACGCCAAACCGCCTCCGATCTGGACCTCGCGGTTCGCACCAAGACAGCCGAATTGGAAGCTCTCAATCAACAACTCCGACTAATCACGGATTCGCTGCCGGTCCTGATCTCCTACATCACGGCCGATCAGTGCTACCGCTTCGTGAACGCCACTTACGAGACGTGGTTCGGCGTGAAACCAGAGGCCATGGTTGGTAAGCCGATCGCGGACGTTCTTGGGAAGGAGGCCTACGCCCGCGTCCAACCCCACGGGGAAGCCGTGCTGGCGGGGAAAACGCAGGATTTCGAGGTCAGCATGCCGCACGCCGGCGGCGAGCGGATTATTCACGGCTGCTATGTTCCCGACGTCGACAGGGACGGAAAGATCAAGGGCTATTTCGCGCTGATCGAGGACGTCACCGAGCGCCAAAGGGCCAAAGACGAGCTGCGAATCAGTGAGGAACGGCTCCGCTTGGCCCAGCAAGCCGCCGGCATTGGTGTTTGGACGTGGGATCTGGAGACCAACGAGATCACCTGGACCGACGAGATCTTCCACTTCTTGGGACTTGATCCCACCGGGTCGCAGCCGTCGCCCGATCTGTTCATGAAGTTCGTTCATCCCGATGACGTCGAACAAACCCTATTGGCAGTCAAGCGGTCGGTAGAATCGGGCGAGCCTCTCGCCATGGATTTCCGTGTCCGGAGAGAGGACGGCAGGACGCGCTGGCTTCTCTCGCGCGGCAAGCTCTACTGCCGCGACGGCCATCGACGTCTCGTAGGCGTGATGCTCGACTTGACGGACCGGCGAAAGGTCGAGGACGAGCTCCGCCGCGTCAATGCCGAACTCGAGCAGTACGCCTACGCCGCGAGCCACGACCTGCAGGAGCCCCTGCGAATGATGAGCTTGTATTCGCAGCTCCTGGTCAGGAAACATAAGGACGCGTTGCAGCCCGAAGCTCGCGACTATCTCTCGGTGATCGAGCAAGGCGCGGTTCGGATGAGCAATCTCGTGGCGGATCTCTTGTGTTACTCGCACGTCCTGGCAGAGAAGGAGGTGCCCTTGAGCGCCGTATCCTTGGACGATGTCCTGGACGAAGCCTTGAGAACCTTCGCCATCGTGTTTCAGGAGGGGAGCGCCGAACTTCGGCGTGAGCCGTTGCCTGTCGTACTCGGCGATCGCTCCCAGCTTGTGAGGCTGATGGAAAACCTGATCTCGAACGCCATCAAGTACCGTCGCGACGACGTGCGAATCGAGATCACGGTCGCTGCCACGCGTATAAACGATCGGTGGCAAGTGACCGTCGCCGATAACGGGCAGGGAATCCCGCCCGACCATCAGGCGCGGATCTTCGGCGTCTTCAAGCGCCTGCACGGACGGAACGTGCCAGGAACAGGAATGGGACTCGCGCTCTGCCGCGGCATTGTGCAGCAGCACGGCGGCACACTCTGGGCCGAGTCCGCCGGCCGCGACCTCGGCTCGCGTTTCGTCTTCACCCTGGCTGCGGCCGACACCCGCGCCGTCGCGGCCGCCGACTAATCTCTTCAATGAAGCTCAGACCAAACGCAACGTGAAATAAAACTTCGAACCTTCGCCGACCGTCGACTCCGCCCACATGTGCCCGCCCGCGTGCTCGACAATCCGGCGGCAGATCGACAACCCAAGCCCCGTACCAGGATGCGCCGTAGTCTGCAGCCGCTTGAACGGCATAAAGATGGTCTCGGCGTACTTATTCTCGAACCCCATGCCGTTGTCCTCGAACACAAACTTGACGAATGTCCCCGACGGGATCGCGCGAACGCGCACGTGCGCACCGACATCCGAACGTCGGTATTTCAAACTGTTCGAGAGCAGATTCTGAAACACCTGCGCGAGCTTGATCTCGTCGATTTGAACCTGCGGTAGCGGATCCGCTTCGATCACGGCATTCGCCTCTTGAATCATCGACTCGCAGACTTTCACCGCTTGCGCCAAAGCATCGGACCCAGCCGCAGACGCTCCGGAGTTCGAGCTATCCGAAGTCACGCGAGAGAACGCCAGCAGATCATTGATCAGCCTCTGCATGCGCCCCACGCCGTCGCGTACCGTGTTGGCGTAATGCTTGCCCTTTGGAGAAAGGTGGGATTCGTACTCGCGCAGCAACAGCTCGCTGTAGATTGCGATCATCCGTAGCGGCTCCTGCAGGTCGTGGCTCGCGACCGAGGCGAATCGCTCCAGCTCTTCGTTCACCTGCTGCAACTGCTGCTCGTGCGTCTTGCGCTGCGTGATGTCCATCACCACACCGAGCAGCTTCTCGTCCCCACGAAGCGTTTTATGCAGCAGTGCTCGCAGTAGCAGCCACCGAACACCTCCCGCTAAGCTCTCTACTCGAAACTCGGTTTCAAACACCGAGTTGCTCGCCATCGACTCTCGAAAAGCCTGTCCCACCCGCTCCACATCTTCGGGATGCACACGCTTCATGTACTCACGGCCCGGACGTCCCTCCGGCTCGTGTGGCAGCCCGAACCATTCGTCGATGCGCGGGCTTACCGTGGCGTACGAATCCCTGAAGTTGTAGCTCCACATTTCAAGACCCGCGATCTGTGTTGCCGAATCGAGCTGCGCCTGACGTTCGCGCAACGCGATCTCGGCCGCATGCTGTGCCGTCCAATCGAGATATGCCGAGACCGACCCTCGCACAGTGCCGTCCTCGTTGATCAGCGGAGTGGCGTGCCCGTAAAGGTGCGCAATGGACCCATCGCTCCTTCCGACTTCCAGCCGGACATCCCTCAATTCTTGCCCCGTACGCGTAACCATCTGTTGCGGGAGTTCCTGCGGGTCAAGCTCACGCCCATCGCGAAAAAAGCGGAACGGAAGCTGGCTCGCTTTTGGTCCGTTCTTCGAGGCGTTCGTATCTGCATCCTCCAAGCCGAGCATGTTGGCAAGCGCTCGATTCACCCGGATCACGTGATTCTCCGGATCTTCGTTGTAGGCGATCCCAACCGGCAGCACGCGCATCATTGTTTCGAAGTCGTCTGCCTTGTGCTTGAGCGCCGTCGCGAGTTCGCTGTTGACGTCCTTGTTCGCTTCCGTTGCGATCGCCACCCAGATGGGAGCTTCGCCTGATTCGCCCTCGATCGGAACCACCTGCACTCGGTACCAGCCGTACCGGGACGCACCAGTGGTCAAAATGCGCAGATGAGTCGACCACTGCTTTTGCCCCTCCTGAACGCGATGCCACAGATCAAGCATTCGATCGCGATCGAGAGGATGAATCGCCTCCTGCCATCCCCTCTGCATGCTGCGGGTCAGGTCCAGTCCGGTACTTGCGATCCAGAATCGGTTGACGAAGATGCAGTCGCCTTTTTCGTCAATCGCCCAGATGTGAAGGGGTATCTGCTGGTGCAGATGAGCGAGTACCGAGTTCCGGGCTTGCGCTGACGGCGAAGATCCAGACACGACTGGTATTCGCTATCATCTCAGATCAACTCTCGAACGCGTGAGCGAGATCGTCCCGCAGGTCTTCGAAATCTTCCACGCCCACCGAAAGCCGGATCAGTCCATCGGAGATCCCGAGCGCTTCACGGCGCTCCTTCGGCAGTGACGCATGCGTCATGATCGCGGGATGCTCGATGAGGCTTTCGACACCTCCCAGGCTTTCGGCCAGCGAAAAGATCCTGCACCGCTCCAGCGCTCGTCGCGTCGGTTCGAGTCCGCCACGCAGAATCGCCGTGATCATGCCGCCGAACGAATCCATCTGCCGCTTGGCCAGCTCATGTTGAGGATGCGAGGGCAGACCCGGATAAATCACGCGTTCCGCCACTCGCTGCGTCTCCATCCACTGCGCCAGCGCAAGTGCATTCGACGAGTGCCTGTCCATGCGCAGGTGCAGCGTCTTTAAGCCCCTCAACGCAAGGAATGAGTCGAACGGTCCACTTACAGCGCCCACCGCGTTCTGCAGGAATGCAAGCTTCTCACCGAGTTCCGCGTCGCGCATCACCAGCACGCCACCGATCATGTCGGAGTGTCCGTTCAAATACTTCGTCGCCGAGTGCATCACGATATCGAACCCATGCTCAATCGGGCGCTGGATATACGGGCTCGCGAACGTGTTGTCGGCGACCGCAAGGATGTTGTGAGCCTTCGCGAACTCCGCGACCGCTTTGAGATCGATCAGCTTCAGCATCGGATTCGACGGCGTTTCCACCCAGATCATGCGCGTGTTCGGCTTCACCAATCGCTCGAGATTGCCGACGTCGGAAAGATCCGCGTACGTAAAGTCGAGCTTCGCCGATCGCCTGCGCACGCGCTCGAACAATCGCACCGTGCCTCCGTAAAGATCGTCAGCCGCCAGGATGTGCGAGCCGCTATCGAACAGATCGAGCAGCGTCGACGTTGCCGCCAGCCCAGAAGCAAACGCAAGTCCACGCGCGCCTCCTTCCAGATCGGCCACGCAGCGCTCGTAAGCAAAGCGCGTCGGATTCTGTGTCCGCGAATATTCGAAACCCTTGTGCACGCCTGGACTCGACTGCACGTAAGTCGAAGTAGCGTAAATGGGCGTCATGATAGCGCCTGTCGATGGATCCGGCTCTTGCCCGGCATGGATAGCGCGCGTGCCAAATCGATGGGACATGTCTGAGTTTGATTGTGCTCCTAGATTCTAGCCCGGCGGAACGCGCGAGCCTTCGGCGGTCAGCTGTCAGCCATCAGCTTGATTCGCAGACAGAAGAGCACCTGCTCATCGCAAGGCGTGCGCGACGCAGTTGAAACGAATCCTCACCGCGCTGTTTCCGAAGCTGAAAGCTGACCGCTCCCACCCGCTATATCTTGCGTCGCAAATAGTTCAACAGATCCCCTCGCGTGATCAGCCCAAGAAACCGATCCCCATCCAGCACGAGCGCCACCAGCCCTCTATTCAGGATGTTGTAAAGGTGATCGATCGAGTCCGACGGCTTCACCGTCTCGAGCCTGCTCGTCATGGAATCGCGAACCGGCGTCTTGAAATGGCTCTCGTCCGAGTGAACCGCCAGCAGCACGTCAGACTCATCGAGAATGCCCACGCAATGCCCGTTGTCCATCACGGGAACCTGCGAGATGTCGGCCAGTTTCATGCGTTGGAACGCGACCAGCAAGGTGTCATCGGGAGTGACCGTGATCACCGCGCCATCGCTATACCGCCTCGTGACCAGGTCGCGCAGATCTCCGAACTGCGGACGCTTGATGAAGCCCTGGTCGATCATCCAGTAGTCGTTATAGACCTTCGATAGATACTTCGATCCGCTGTCGCACACGAAGGTCACCACTCGCTTGGGCGCCGTCTGCTGCTGGCAGTAACGCAACGATGCCGCGAGCAGCGTGCCGGACGACGAGCCCGCGAGAATGCCCGTCCGCCGCAGCAGCTCGCGCACCGTGAGAAAGCTCTCCGAGTCACTGATCGAGAACGCAGTGCGCACCCTCGAGATATCAGTGATGCTCGGCACGCACGAGCCACCGATCCCCTCGACCGCATAGGACCCATCAGGCCCCGGCGTGCCCGTATTGACGTATCCCGCGAGCGTCGAGCCTTCGGGGTCCGCAAGGATCAACTCGAGATTCGGCTGCACTCGCGCGAAGTAACGGCTCAGACCCGTGATCGTTCCACCCGATCCGATCCCGCACACGATCGCGTCCACCCGATGACCCATTTGCTCCCAGATCTCAGGACCCGTCGTTTCCTCATGAGCTAAAGGATTGGCAGGATTCGTGAATTGGTTGATGTGATAGCCGCCCGGTGTTTCGCGAGCAAAGCGTGCCGCGAGATTCTGGTAATACTGCGGGTGAGATGGCCCGACATCCGAGCGAGTCAAATGGATTTCAGCCCCGAGCGCTCGCGCGTGAGCAATCTTTTCGGCCGACATTTTGTCGGGAATCACCAGGATGAGTTTGTACCCCTTGATCGCGGCCACCAGCGCAAGTCCGATGCCCGTGTTCCCGGCGGTCGCCTCCACTAGCGTGTGCCCCGGCCGGATCGCCCCGGATCGCTCAGCAGCTTCAATCATGTAAATAGCCATCCGGTCCTTAATGGACCCGCCCAGATTCTGGGATTCGAGTTTCAGGAATAGCTCGCAAGGACCCGTGTCAAAGCCTTCCAGTCGCACGAGCGGTGTATTGCCAATTAACGCCAGGGACGCTGGAGTTGTTTTCTCGGCTGTGTTGAGGAACATGCAGAAATTAACCTCGAGGCGCAGACAATTCCATTAAACGACTTTTGCTCGCGTGGGGAAAGATCGTGCTCGCGCTGCGCCGTGCATTACGCTGTTGAGCAGAGGCAGCAATCGCGCTGCAATAGAGAAGGGAAGCTCATGTTGATTCGCAAACCCGAACCGTTTCGGTACTCGGAAATTACACCCAAGTCGCTGTTTTATAACCGTCGCCAGTTTCTGGCCCAGGCATCCGCAGCCATTGCGGCGATGGCCGCACCGCTCTCAGCCGCAACAAAGTTGACCGGACTCCAGAAGAGCCCCTTCAGCACCACGGATAAACCGAACACTTTCCAGCAGGTGACCACCTACAACAACTTCTACGAGTTTGGGACGGACAAATCGGATCCCTCGCATAACGCCAAAAACTTCAAGACCGAGCCCTGGACCGTCTCAATCGAAGGCGCTGTCGCGAAGCCCCGCAAGTTCACCATCGAAGAGATCCGTAAGCTCGCTCCGCTCGAGGAACGTGTCTATCGCCTTCGCTGCGTCGAAGCATGGTCCGCGATTGTGCCCTGGGTCGGCTATTCGTTCAGCACTCTCTTGAACGCCGTCAGTCCGACATCGAAAGCCAAGTACGTCGCCTTCGAAACGTTCTTCGACGCACGGCAGATGCCCGAGGCAGCGGGCCTGCACTTCCCGTATGTCGAGGGCTTGCGATTGGACGAGGCCATGCACCCTCTCACCTTGCTCGCCGTCGGTTTGTATGACGATTGGCTTCCTCCGCAAAACGGCGCTCCGGTACGCATGGTCATTCCGTGGAAGTACGGCTTCAAGGGGATCAA
>DASQVJ010000116.1:0-3290 GCA_035640835.1 Bryobacteraceae bacterium | reverse complement strand
GCCTCGAGAAGTTCGAGATGAATGACATTCTCATCGGTCCCCCTCGATGGACAGGGCCTCGGTCTGAGACGCATAATCACCCCACACGACGGAATCGCCCCAAACCACACTGCATGCGGTGCTGGCGTAATCACCCCAGACGACGGAGTTGCCCAAGAGCACGCTGGTGCCATTCAAAAGCACATTGGCGCCCCAAACAACCGAGAGGCCCCAGGACGTAGAGTCGCCCCAGACAACCGACGCGCTTCTCAGAATGCTCACCGCTCCAGTGTTCGGATCACGGCTGGCGAAGGGCGACATTGCGCTCCGAGTCGCCGGAACAGTCTCGGTGCTATTCAGCGCAGCCCAGACATCGAGATATCCGGCACCGATGGTGAAGATGTCGGCCTGCGTGGAGTACGTGATTCCCGTAAGTACATCGGTCGCAAGACTCAGGGCCGGTATTGCCTTATTGGCAGTCTTCATCAGCCGGGCCTTGACGGTGTCGGGCGTCAGTGAAGGGTCTTTCTCGATCATTGCCGCTGCAGCGCCGCTCACCATCGGAGCAGCCATGCTGGTCCCGCTGAGCATGTAATAGTCACTGGATCGGGCCGTGGAAAGTGTGAGCTTGTAATAGGCCAGTGGGATCGCATTATTTGGATACTTGTCCAAAATTGTCGAGTTTGCGAGAACCGACACGATCCGATTGCCAGGTGCAACGATGTCTGGCTTCACGATGTGATCGACAAGCGTAGGGCCCTTGCTCGAGTAGGAAGCAACGAGATCGTCGGCTCTGAGCTCCGTTCCCATATCACGCATAGCGCCCACCGTGATCACATACGGATCGTTGGCGGGGCTGTTAATGGTGGCGTAGCCGGATGTTCCCATCGTTTGGTTCCGCCCGTTGTTTCCTGCGGCGGTAACAACAACGATGCCCGCCTTCCAGGCGCGTTCTACGGCCTGGCAAAGCGGATCGTTTACGTAGCTCTCGCTAATTGCGCGTCCGAGTGAAAGATTGATCACCCGGATGTTAAAGCCATTCTTCAACTCAATCGCCCGCTCGATAGCCGCGATCACCGCGGAGTCCGTACCTCTGCCGTCCTTATCCAAAACACGCAGATTAATCAGCTTTGCCTGAGGAGCAATTCCTTTGAACTGTTTGAAGCAGGTAGTGCAACTTGAGTCCGCTCCCTTGCTCGCGACGATGCCGGCGACGTGAGTTCCGTGCCCATACAAGTCGGCCGTAGTGCTTTCGTAGGTCACGAAATTCTGCGAGTAGACCACTCGCGATTCCAAGTCGGCGTCGTTCCCGTTGATTCCGCTGTCGATGATCGCAACGCCTACACCTGTGCCATTCCAGCCGTACTGCTGAGCGATGTGCGCGTTTACCGCAGGTCGCGCATAATCGAGAGTCGCGCCCAATGGACGGTCGGGTGTGACAAAGATCACGTCCGGATCATTTTCGAGGTCGGCAATCACGCTCGCCGGAAGGTTGTAGACCGCAGCATTCAGCGACTTAAATAGCTGCCT
The DNA here is from genome assembly GCA_035640835.1 of Bryobacteraceae bacterium. Taxonomy (GTDB): domain Bacteria; phylum Acidobacteriota; class Terriglobia; order Bryobacterales; family Bryobacteraceae; genus DASQVJ01. The sequence continues at coordinate 1,781 of DASQVJ010000116.1, read as the reverse complement.
GAGTTTGCCGCCCCTTTTCATGATGGAGCCGTGTTTACTGCTGTCTGGAGCGATCGAGAATTGTACGATCACGTCACGGGAGTCAGTTGATGATTGCAAGTCCCGCGAAAGCTTGGATTTCTTTGGGGCAGCCATAGCGAGCTCCGTGGCGCAGACCAGGTACACTGCTGCGCACAGTAGCCGAGCTACTTGCCTCGTGGTTTTAGTTGTGAGCATCAACTCTCCTTTTCGGTGTCGGCCAGTTAAATATGAAAAATTCGAGCGCAGAAATTGAATTTAATGACATGCAGCATAAGCCCGCATAACTCGCCCAACCTGGGTACGGCTTAGTCCTGGGACGTTCAGCGCGCGCCGGCAAGCCCAGGCGGGTGCATGTTCGGCTCTCGTGAAATATGCCTGTCGCAGGTGACATGTGTTGCGCGACGCGTGTTTAAAAATGAGCCTGGTTTTTTCACAATCATCACGATTTCGTGGTAAATCCGTTTCTGTGTTTGTCTCTGTCCAAGGGTATCTGGTAAAAGGGCACCCGCACAGGTTCAAAATGTGCTGTTTCGGTACTTGTTTGTCTAAGGCAGAGATGGGAGGTTCCTAAGGGTGAACCATTAGCTCGTTCCTGCTAAGAGAGACCAAAAGAGCTACCTTTCGCTCAGGATTCCACTGAGGGAAGGGGAGTCATTTGTAGGTCGAATCACAGCGCGGCGGGCGGCGCTCTGCGCTATTCGTGGCGAAGCGCGACCATAGGGTCCAGTCGAGCGGCCCGGCGGGCAGGGAAGTAGCAGGCCAGGCTCGAGGCAAAGAGGAAGACTAGTGCGACACCGCCCAGCGCCAACGGATCGGTCGGGGTAATGCCGAACAATAAGCTTCGCAGGCCTTGGGCAATCCCCACAGCCCCGCTCAATCCGGCAAGCAATCCAACCAGGACAGGCCTCATGCCGTCCGAAAACACCCATCGCATGACTCCCGAGCTGGTCGCACCCAATGCAATGCGAAGCCCGATATCACGCGTTCGGCGAACCACCGAGTAGCTGACCACGCCGTAGATGCCGACGGCTCCGAGCAGCAGGGCCAACAGCGCAAACAACGTCGTCAGGAGCATCTGGAAGCGCCGCTGCGCGACCGAGGTCGACAGGATTTCTCGCATCGTTCTTATCCCGGGGACCGGAAGATTCGGATCCAGCTTCCGGATTTCGGTGCGGACGGGTGAAACCAATGTTGCCGGTTCCTGCGCGGTCCTCACTACCAACGTCATCGGTCCACTAGCCCATTGCTCATGCGGCCGGTAGATGAGCGGCGGCGGTTCGTGATCGACCGTTGCCGAACGGACGTCGGCAACCACGCCAACCACTCGGAGCAAGGGACGATCGACGTTACCCTGGCGGATGGCACGATCCACCGCGGCTCTTGGCGGCTCGCCCGGCCACAAGCGCTTTGCCAAGGACTCGCTTAGAATCGCAACAGGCGCCGGCTCGCGGTCCGAGAAGAAACGTCCGGCGAGAAGCGCAGTCCCACTCGCCGCGAAATATCCCTTGGTCACACTCCGAATCAGCGCGACAGGTCGCGACAATACGACCTTCTGAAAATCAGCATCGCTCGGGTGAAAGATGGTCTGGCTGGCACCAGGGGTTCCGGAGGCAGGCAGGTCGCTAATCGCTCCAGCGCCCAGAACACCGGGAATGTTTCGAACCCTTTCGGTCAGGTCGCGATAGAGGGCCACACGGCTTTCGCCGGTCGAATAGCGCTGGCCGAAGAGCGACAAGTCTGCAGCCAACACGCGTTCCACA
>DASQVJ010000115.1:0-7635 GCA_035640835.1 Bryobacteraceae bacterium | reverse complement strand
TTGACATTGTTGAGCTGGTGATGGCGTTTGAAGAAGCCTTCGATATCGACATTCCCGACGAGGACGCTGAAAAGATCACGACCGTCAAGGACGCCATCGATTACATTCAAAACAAATCCAAGAAGTAAGCTGCGGAGTCCTGTTTGTCGAGAAGAGTAGTAATTACTGGCTTGGGCCTGATCTGCTCAACTGGTTCCAACACAGAAGAATGCTGGCAGGCGATTGTGGCCGGCCAGAGCGGAATCGGTTGCATCACGCAGTTCGACACCTCCCGACACAGCTGTAAGATCGCGGGCGAGGTTAAGAACTTCGATCCTTCAAAGTGGATCGAGAAGAAAGAGATCAAGAAGATGGCCCGCTTCATCCAGTTCGCCATCGCTGCAGCCGATGAGGCGCTTCGAAAAAGCGGCCTGAAGATCACGCCCGAGAACGAAGACAATGTTGGCGTCTACATCGGAAGCGGCATCGGTGGCTTCGAGATTATCGAGCGCGAACATCGCAATTTGATTGAGAAGGGTCCGGATCGCATATCGCCCTTCTTCATCCCGGCAACCATCATCAATCTTGCATCCGGTCAGGTCTCGATTCGCTCGGGCGCCAAAGGTCCCAACTCCGCCGTCGCAACCGCTTGTGCCACGAGCACTCATGCTATCGGCGACTCCTTCAAAATCATTCAAAGGGGTGACGCCGACGCCATGATTTGCGGCGGATCGGAAGCGGTTGTCACACCGATGGGCATCGGCGGATTCGCTTCCATGCGAGCCCTCTCGACGCGCAATCACGAACCGGCCAAAGCGTGTCGTCCGTGGGACAAGCAGCGCGATGGCTTCGTGGTCGGCGAGGGTGCCGGCATTGTGATCCTTGAAGAGCTGGAGTACGCCAAGCGCCGAGGCGCAGAGATCCTGGCCGAGGTCGTCGGATACGGTATGAGTGCGGATGCCTACCACATCACCTCCGGTGCCGAGGACGGCGAGGGTGTTGTTCGTGTGATGACGAATGCGCTCAAGGACGCCAGGATGCGACCCGACGAGATCGATTATCTGAACGCGCACGCAACATCCACCGAAGTTGGTGACCGTCTCGAAACCCTGGCAATCAAGAAGTGCTTCGGCGACCACGCCTACAAAATGCCCGTGAGTTCTACGAAGTCGATGACCGGACATCTGTTGGGTGGTGCGGGCGGGCTCGAAGCAGGCCTGACGATCCTCGCCCTCCGTGATCAGGTTGCGCCACCTACGATTAACCTGGAGGAGCCCGATGAGGGTTGCGATCTCGACTACGTTCCAAACGTGGCACGAGAAATGCGCATCGAAGCGGCTCTCTCCAACTCTTTCGGGTTCGGCGGAACAAACGCGAGCCTGATCTTCAAACGCTACGACGGCCGCTAATCCGGCCCCTGCTGTGCAGGTTAGAAATGAAAATCCTCGTATCAATCAAGCAGGTCCCTGCTCGGGACTCGCAGCTTCGTGTGGATGCGTCCGGTTCTTGGATCCAGGAGGGCGACCTCCAGTTCGAAATCAACGAACCTGACGCGTATGCGCTCGAGGCCGCACTACAACTGAAAGAGAAGACCGGTGGCGAAGTCATCGCATTGTTGGCAGGGCCCGAGAGCGCGACCCAGACGATCCGCGAAGCCCTCGCGAAAGGCGCCGACAGAGCTATCCACATCGTCAGCGACGAAGCGGACAAGCTTGACACTCTAAGCGCTGCCAGGCTCCTGGCCAAAGTGGTGCAGTCCGAAAACCCCGATCTGGTCCTCACCGGTCTGCAATCCGATGACCTTGGCTTCGGTCAGACCGGCGTGGTGATGGCAGAACTGCTCGGCATGCCGCACGGCACCATCATCATGGATGTGGAGCCCCTCGATGGTCGCGTCCGGGTCAAGCGAGAACTCGAGAACGGCTGGTATCAATTCGTCGAGATGCCCCTTCCCGCGGTCCTGACGATTCAATCCGGCATCAGCAAGCTTCGATACGCCACTCTGATGGGCATCAAGAAAGCCAAGACCAAGGAGATTAAAGCGGTCACGCCCGAAAGCCTCGGCGGCATCCCTGAGCCGGCGCTTGTCGTCGAGCGCGTCTACCTGCCGCAGAAGAGCAAGCAGACGATGTTGCTCGAGGGCAATCCTCAGGAGAGTGCCGCTCGTCTGGTCGAGAAGCTGAAGTTTGAGGTGCGAGTGATATGAGCGTCCTGGTCGTGATGGAGCATAGCGGTGCCGATTGGCACCGGATATCGTGGGAGACCCTGGCAGCCGGTCAGCAGCTTGGCGCGAAGCTTGGGCTGCCCGTGAGTGCGGTAGTCCTCGGCAATGCCTCTGCCGGCGATCTCGCCAGCAAGAAGCTCGAGAAAGCCTATCAGGCCTCCGACTCGGCTCTCGAGCGCTACACCGCCGATGGATATGCCGACGCGCTCGAGCAGGTCGTTCGTCAAACCAGGCCGACGTACGTGTTGTTGCCCCACACATACCAGGTGCGTGATTTCGCACCAAAGGTGGCCACACGGTTCGGCAAGATGCTGGTGAGCGACGTGGTCGACATTCGCGCTGAAAACGGCGTTACCTTCGTACGTCAGCTATTCCAAGGGAAGCTCAATTCCGACGTCCGAAGCACGGGCGAAGCGCCCCATTTTGCTTCCATCCAGGCCGGTGCATTTCGAGGCGATCAAGTCGAGGCCGGTACAGCGCCTGTCGACCCCCTTCCGATTTCCATCGACCCATCCAAAATACGCAACAAGCCTGACGAACCCTTCCGCGAGTCTCAACGGGCTCTCGATCTCACGAGCGCGGATATCATCGTCGCCGTTGGCCGGGGCATCAAGGAGCAGGACAATCTGGCGCTTGTGCAAGAGCTCACCGAAGCTCTGGGTGGCGAGCTCGCCGCGTCACGTCCGATCTGCGACAACGGTTGGCTTCCGATGGAACGCCAGGTTGGCAGCTCGGGCCAGACGGTCGCTCCGAAGCTCTATCTTGCGGTGGGCATCTCTGGCGCCATCCAGCACCTTGTCGGCATGAAGGGTGCGAAAACCATCGTCGCCATTAATAAAGATCCGGAAGCTCCCATCTTCGAAATCGCCGACTACGGAATTGTCGGCGATCTCTTCGAAGTGGTCCCAGCTCTCGTCGAGGAAGTGAAAAAAGCTAAGGGCGCCTGAGCGCGCCCCTAGCGTCCATGACCGCCGCCGTCGGGGTGGGTGACCACCTTGTTGGCGATTGGGGGTTGGGTCATGAGGTACTGATAAATTGCTGCGAGGTCGTCCTCCGGTAGCTGCGAGAGGTTACCCCAAGGCATCACGCTGAAGCGCTCGGGCTTCACAGGGTCGATCGGCTTCCCTGCGTGATCCTTGTGTGCGTAGAAGCGATCTCGGAACCGGTCGAAGGACCAATCGCCGATACCCGTTTCGCGATCCGGCGTAATATTCGCACTCACAACCGGCACAGGACCCTCGCGGAATACATTGCCTCCAGCCAGCCGCTTCGATCGGATCGGCTTACCCTTGTCCATGGGCGTGTGGCAGGTCTCGCAAGATGCGACCGTGACCAGGTATTCGCCGTAACTGTGACGATTGCCGCGGTCCGGACGCTCGATCGGCTTGTCCACCGGTCGCGGCGCAGCCTTCATGAGCATCGAAACCGGGAACGCCACTTCCGTCCGCGGTAATGCGTGATTCACCGGCGGCAGCGAGTTCAGATAGGCCACCAGAGCCTCGACATCGGCATCGCTCATATACCGATAGTTTTCATAGGGCATGAGGGGAAAAAGTGCCTGCCCATGCTTGCCGATGCCCTCGCGGATGGCTCGAATCTTTTCCCCATCCGACCATGTTCCAATTCCAGTCTGTTTGACGGGTGTGATGTTCGGGGTGTAGATCTTCCCCGGCATGTCCGGTTCGTTGAAAACCCGGCCGCTGCCCCGCTTTCCTTCTTCCGGAGGCGTGTCGTAGCGCAACGGGTCATGCGGCGAATGGCACCCGTCGCAATCCGCTAAGTTGTAGATATACTTGCCTCTCTCGATCGAGGCAGAACTCATGTCGACTTGTACGTTTCGTGCAGGCCTGCTTTCCGGTTCACGGTAGTAAAGGAAAGCGAGCCCTGCTCCGGCCATGGATACGGCACTCAGCAGGGCCAGGCCCAATATTTTCTTCCACATCGTTCGTTGTGTTCCAAGCAACTCTCGTATAGATACGCGGGAGCACGCCGCGCTTGGGCTCAGAGTTGCCTCAGAATTGCTGAGAACTTTTGCGGGGAATTCGGTCGTAGGTATGGCTATGCCGGCTCATTCAGCGCCCGACTTCGTATACCAGCAGCGCTGCCGGTTCATCGCCGAGTTTGGGGGCAGCAACGAACAATCGATTCCACTCCGGGACCAGCAAACCCGTTCTTGCACCTTTCCGGGTCGTCTCTCGAGCCATCGGTTCGTGCCTGTCAGGCGAAACCTGTCGCACGACATCGATTTCGCCATCGCCGATCACGAACACCCGCTTTGAGTTCGGGTCGAAGTAAATGTCGCCTGGATCCCGCACCGTATCCCGCTCGTCCATTTGGACGCCCGAGAACGTGTTGATGATGATGAGCTTCGGCGGCCTTCGACCGGTCACGAACAACCGTTGGCCCGCGCTATCGTAAGCCATCTCGAGATTGTTCGAGGCGGTCGATAGTGGCCACGTGCGCATCGGCGCGCCAGTCGTGCGATCGGCGACGATGATGCTCTTCCGCGCCAGATCGTTCACAAATATTCGATTGCTCGAGCGGTCAGGCTCCAGACCCTCAGGATGCGATTCCATCCGCAGCTCCGCCGTGACTTTGCCATCGGCGTTCATCACCACCACGCCGCCCGTGCCATACGTGCCCAACACCGATGCGGTCGGGAGATGGACTCGAAGCCGGTCAGCATTGATCGTCCGATTCACGGAAGCAAGCTGCGAAAAGCTCTTCCCGTCGAAGATCCGAATGGTGCCATCGTCACGATTCGCAACGAACACACGATTCTTCACGGGAAGGTACGCAACCGCGAGAGGCCCCTTCAGCCCTTTGACCGAACCAGAGACCCTTCCGGACGCGATATTGACGATTTCAAGGGTATTGGCCGTAGTCGCAGGAACGAACACCCTTTGTCCCGTGAGGTCCGCCGCAGGCCGTCCTAGCCGCCCCTCGATGTTCGGTAACGGAATGGTCGCAACCAGCTTCAGAGGTGGGTTCTGTGCCGCGGCCAGCGCAAGCGTGCCAAAAAGCAGGCAGCAAACAACGCGCATCAAACGCCCTCGAGAATCTGATCGAAACGCTTGGAGACGTCTCGTAGATAAGCCTCGTCTCCTCCCGCAATTTCGAGCGTTGCGCTGCCCTTGTAGCCGATTTCGGAAAGCGCCGCGTAAATTTGCTTCCAATCAACTTCACCCTCGCGTAGGTTGACCCACTCGGCGCGCTGCCGGTTCGGGAAGCGAAAGTCCTTGAAATGGAGCTTCACAATGCGGCTACCCAAAGTGCGTATCCAGTCCTGGGGATAACCGTAGAGCACCACGTTGCCGACATCGAAGTACGCCTTCACCCACGGGCTCTTGAACTCATCCACATAATGCGCAAACTCGAGCGGACTGAGCAGAAACTTGTTCCACACCTCTTCCACCGCAATCACCACTTTGTATTTCTCGGCCAGCGGGATCAGCTTTCGAATCTGCACCTGCGAGCGCTTCCAGGCATCCGCATAGCTCGTTTGCGGATTCACGACGGCAGGTACAAGAAGCACCGTATCCGCGCCCCAAAGGTTCGCGTTTGCGAGGCTCGTTTCCATGCCCTGCATGCTGATCTTCACGTCCTCCGGATTTGCCGAGGAGAGCGGATACTTCCAGTGGGCCTGGTTCATGACGGAGTGAATTCGCAAGCCCGACGCCTCGGACGCGGCTTTCGCCTCCTCCGCCTGCTTGGGATCCGTCATCGTTGGAAGCTCGATTTGTTCGAAGCCAATCGACCGAGCGAGCTGAAACTGCTCCTTCACCGGCATGCCGGCAGGCAGCATGTTCCAGAGAATCGCTTTGCGGATCGGTAAGCGTCCGGCCCCTTGAACACGGGGTGCAATCGTAGCCGCCAACGCGGCCAGCATGGCTCGTCGTGAGGGTTTCACGTCGTTGATTCTAACGCGCTTCGCAAGAACCAGCCAGCAGACCGTCCGGCTCCTCACGTCAATTTGCGATATCATTCGCCGAGACTACGCGTTACCTGACATGAGAACGCTGCTGACAGTTATTGCGAGCATTCCGTTGATGTTCGGACAGAACGCACACGACCATCACGCGGCACCGAACAAACCTGTGCTGCTCGACGGTCTCGGCGCCCACACACATAAAATCCAAACGAAAAATCCCGAGGCCCAGAAGTTTTTCAATCAGGGTCTCGTCATGCTGATGGGCTTCAACAGACCCGAGGCCTTGCGATCCTTCCAAAAAGCCGCCGAGCTCGATCCCACAGCCGTGATGCCTCACTGGGGAATTGCGATGGCGACCGGTCCGCACATCAACATGGACATCGATGGGGACGTCGACCTGAAAGCCGGATGCATCGCGCTGGACACCGCAAGAAAGCTGCAGGCCACCTCAGAGCTTGAAGCCGCCTATATCCGCGCCGCCGCAACACGCTGCCCGGAGTACGATCCGGCACGCTACATCGCAGCAATGAAGGCCCTTTCGTCGACGTACCCGGACGATCTTGATGCAGCGACTTTCTACGCCGAAAGCATTATGGTTCCGGTGCGCTGGCGCTGGTGGTCGAGAGATGGAAAGCCTGCGGAAGGCATGGACGAAGCAGTAAGCGTGCTCGAGAGTGTGATGCGCCGCGACGCTCAGCATCCCGGTGCCAATCACTTCTACATTCACGCAGTCGAGATGTCGCCTTCGCCAGAGCGAGCCGTTCCGAGCGCCCAACGACTTATGGGCGTCGTACCCACGGCCGGCCACTTGGTTCACATGCCCGGTCACATTTGGATGATCCTCGGCCGCTACGATCTCGTGATTGATAGCAACGAACGAGCCGCCGAGGTCGACGAGGCCTACATGCGAAAGACCGGCATGACGGCGACGGCGTATTCCGGCTACTACGTACACAATCTGCACTTCATCGCGGTTGGTCACCAAATGCAGGGCCGTCGAGAAGAAGCGCGCAAATCGGCAGAGCGCTTGGCCAAGGCCGCCGAGCCCCACATTGAGTCGATGGCGATGATGGTGGATGCGTTTGTCCCTTATCGCTATTTCGCTGCGCTCCGCTTCTCGGACTGGAAATCAGCTTTGGAGCTCCCGAAGCCCGATGCTCGGCTCAAAACCACCACTGCGCTTTGGCATTACATGCGAGCAGTCACGTATGGGGCCACCCGTGAGCACACGAAAGCTCAACAGGAGCAGCAGCAATTCGAAGCCGCACGCAAGGAAGTGCCTTCCGATTGGCCTTGGCTCAACAACAAGGCATCAGAGATCCTCGCGGTCGCTGCGGAAGTTCTCCAGGCCAGAGTTTCTTTCGCAAAGCCTGAGACCGCTCTCGAACACTGGCGCCGCGCCGTTGCGCTCGAGGATGCTCTCGTCTACGAGGAGCCCCCGGCGTTCTACTATCCGATCCGAGAATCCCTCGGCGCCGAACTGTTCCGAGCCAAGCGGTAC
>DASQVJ010000114.1:0-8380 GCA_035640835.1 Bryobacteraceae bacterium | reverse complement strand
TAGAAACCCAACACGAAGTCGGCGCTGTTGTTCTGCGCGCCATAGCCGTTGTCCGGCAACCCGGTAAAGCTCAACGGCAAGGTGCCCGGGATCATGCCCGAGAATCCAGGGATCGGCTGGCCCTGATAAGGCGGCGTCACGCCGTTGGAGGGCGTTGTGAATTGACCCGATGTGGGACCGGGATGACGATAGGTCGAAGGGATCTCGGCCCAACCCGTGAGTCGAAAGGTGGCATCGGCGCCGTTGACCACCGACAAGCTGATCAACAGGTATACCGCAGATCTGGCAACACGCATCAAAAAGGTGTCTCCTCTCTCCGAGTGAAGTGAGTGTGAATCAGACGGGCGAAATACAAGAATTCCCCGCGAAGCGTCTGCGTCGTGAGGCCTCAGACGTGGCGCTCGCGTTTTCGCCGTCCCGACAGTATAGGCACACGCCTGTTAACACACGATGACGGCGAGCCGCTAGGCGCGAACCGGCAGCTCTCGCCCCCAACGCCCGCGAGATCGCATAGAATGTCGCCCATGACAATCACCCGTCCACTCCGCTTGCTTTGGATGGCAGCAGCACTGGCGCTTCCATTGGCATTCGCCGCCGACTCGGCCTACCTGATGAAGGGCACGACGGTCGTGTTGTGGCCGGAAGGGGCGCCCGGATCAGAAGGCAAGACGGCGCCGGAACGGTGGATCGAAGGCACCACGCCCGATGCGTTCCACCGCGTGACGGACATCCACAAGCCCTCGATCATCGCCTACCTTCCTTCGAAGGATAAAGCCACGGGCGCGGCATTCGTCGTGGCGCCAGGGGGCGGACATCGCTATCTGGTGATGGATCTTGAAGGGGAGTTCGTGGCGAAGAAGCTCAACGAAATGGGCGTTGCGGCGTTCGTGTTGAAGAGCCGTCTCGCGCGAGCCGAAGGCTCGACATACAAAGCCGAAGTCGAGTCGCTTGCCGATGTGCAGCGGGCGATCCGCATGGTGCGAAGTCGTTCGGCAGAGTGGGGTCTGGACGTACGCCGGATCGGCGTCATGGGCTTCTCAGCTGGAGGCCATCTCGCAGCACTCGCGGAGAACCGGTTCGATGCCGGCACACCGCAAGCCACCGACCCCATCGAGCGCATCAGTTCGCGGCCGGATTTCGTAGTCCTGGGATACCCCGGGTTGGTGTCTGCAGATACCGTCACGACAAAGGATCTTCCGCCCACCTTCATCTTCGTGAACGATGACGATCGGTTGTCGACGGCATCCGGCGAGTACTACCTCGCGTTGAAGAAAGCGGGTGCCTCGGCCGAGTTCCACGTATTTCGGCGAGGCGGTCACGGCGTCGGCATGACTGGTCGTACGCCCGAGTTCGCCACCATGCCTCAAGCGCGTTGGCCGGAGTTGCTCCGCGATTGGATGAACGACTTGGGCTACCTCAAGCGATCGTCGTGAAGCGCTACTTGGCGCCGCGATGAATACAAATGGTGGTTTCGATCGGCGCCCAGTTCCCGTGCAGCCAACCAGGGAACCGATGAACCTGGTAGTTTGAAGCGCGTTCGATCTCCTGGTCCATCCGCCAGATCTCTCCGCGCTCCTTCTGATCTTTATCGGTGTTGTCAATCAGCAGGATCCCGCCCGGCTTGAGGTGCCTGTGTGCCGCTTCGAAGCACGCCAGGCGATGCGAGCCGTCAATGGAGATGACGTCGAAGTGGTTGTCCGGGAAAGCGTGGATGGCCGACACGTACTGTTCGCCGGTTTTGAATTGCACATCGGCTCGCTTGACTTGCTTCCGCACGAACTCGAACCACTCGCGGTTGTCTTCGACGGCGTGCACTTCACGACACCGATCCTCAAACCACAACGTCGACGTGCCGCTCGACCACTCGAACACGGTCGCGTCCGGCGGCAAGTGACGACGCAAGAACCGAAACGCCTTCATCGAGATCCAGGGCCGCCGCGGCCGGTATTGAAAGAGAATGCGCGCGCTGGTGCTCGCCAGCGAGATGCCGCAGTCCCGGATGTCTTCGAACGACCCTAGAGCGAAGTAGCCCTTTTCATTGTGAAACCGGGAGATGCGGCCCTCAGACCCTTTCCAGAACCGGAAAACCTGCGCAGAAATCATAAGAAGTTGTTCACGACGGATCTCCAGAAAGATCCGCCTGCCGCTTTAGGAGTGCGAACTCCGGACGCAAGTTCTCCGACTGTGTCAATAGGATCTTTCCGGCACCGATCCGCCAAACCACGACCTCCCGCTCACCGTTTAACGTGGCCCAACAAGGAATATTCACGCGCCCGCCTCAGGTCTGCACCTTTGTCTAGGAACTCAGACCACGACGAGGAGTCATCCCATCATGCGTAAAGTGCTTTTCGCGGGCCTTGTTTGCGCCTTGCTCACCTTAGGCGCCGTTCCAACCGCTGCACAAACCGACATGGTTGTGCGCTGGAACCAGAACCTGCTCCGGATCCTGCGCACGCCAGGTGCACATCCCGGCTCGATTCACCCGACGCGCAACTTCGCCATCATGCACATCGCCGTCTACGATGCAGTGAATAGCATTGAAAGGTCCCACACGCAGTTTTTCGCTCAGTTGACACCGGCGACAGCGAACGCCTCTCAGCAGGCAGCAGCAGCCGCCGCAGCGCACCGAGCTTTGACACTGCTGTATCCCGCCCAACAATCGAACCTCGACAACGAGCTCAATGCTTCGCTTTCCGGCATACCCGCCGGACCGGATCGCGAGGAGGGTGTTCGCATCGGCCAGCACTTTGGAACGCTGATGGTCGCGCTCCGTTCCAATGACCGCTCGAGCCTTGCTGCGCCACCATTCGTTCCGGGCACTGGACCTGGAGGGTATCAGATCACACCACCCAACACCCCGAATCCCGTATTCACCGGTTGGTCAAATGTGATACCGTTCACAATCAGTTTTCCCACCAGGTTTCGTCCCGGACCTCCGCCGTCGCTCACCAGTGCCGAGTACGCGGCCGCCTTCAACGAGGTGAAGCAGCTCGGCGGTCCCACCAGCACGGCAACCTTCGATCAGCGAATCACCGGGTGGTTTTGGAACGCAGCCATTCAGAACTACTGGAACGAGATTGCCCAAACGGCGGTTGTGTCTCGAGGTCTAACCACTGCGCAAAGCGCCCGCCTGTTTGCCTTGATGAACATCGCCTTTGCGGATGCCGCGATTGCGTTCTATGAAGCAAAGTACTTCTATAGCTTCTGGCGTCCGGTGACTGCGATCCGAAGTGCTGCCGACGATGGTAATCCCGACACCGATCCTGATTCCACCTGGTTGCCTTCAACACGAAACACTCCGCCCGACCCTTCATATCCGGGTGCTCATTCTGTGATCAGTGCGGCCGGCGCGGAGGTGCTTCGACAGGTGCTTGGGACCGATGCGGTCACCTTCAGCGTGTCATCGGAGGTATTCGCCGGCGTTGTTCGATCCTTCACCTCTTTCACGGCCGCGGCCAACGAGGCGGGGTTGAGCCGTATCTTCTCCGGCGCGCATTACCGTTTCGACGACACTTCCGGCCAGCAGTTGGGGAAGGGCGTGGCGGAGTTCGTCGTAGCCAATTTCCTGAGGCCGGCAATCTGATTCGGCTTACGTTGTGGATCCAGCAAAACAAACAAGAGGGGTTATCTCGTGAGAACATTTCTACGCACCTTTGTTATTTCCGTCTCGATGGTGGCCCTTGCGGCCCCTGCGTTGCCGGCCGTCATCGATTTCGAGGCTCAGTCGGCTGGCCGTGGCGGCGTCTTCACCGGAGGTCTCGATTCGCCGCTCACCATTGACGTCGCTACGTTCACTGGTGGGGAGTTGCTTCGGGGCGAAGTTGGGCTGTCTGCGAATCAAACAGGCGTGTATGCAACGTGGTTGTTCACGTCAGGGGCAACCAACCCCCTTGTGATCACGTTCAGTACTCCGGTCACCGGATTCTCCGTGCAAGTCTTCAACGGCGGTGAATCCCAAAACTACACCGTCTCGAGCAACCTCGGCGAATCGATCGTCCGCTCAATCGGCACGGCGGGAAGCGGAGGTTCTTCCACCTTTGCGCTTGCCGGCGCACTCACCAGGGTCGAGGTGCTGGGCGCGAGCGCGGGCTTCAATTTCGCCATCGATAACGTTACGTATGGGGCTGTTCCTGAGCCCGGAACGGCGGGTCTTCTCGCGGCCGCTACATGCTTGCTGGTGATTTGGCGTTTCAGCGGCGCAGGATTTCGGCGAGGCCTTTCAACTCCGCCGCGTTAAGGTCGGAAACAGCGGAGAAGCGAAGTCCCGAGGCGTTCCATTCGCAAAGCTGGAAGCCCCGGGTTGACGAGCATTGCGGCGCGCTGTCCCTTCGGTCGAGCGGCCAGACAAACACGTTGATGATGTGCCGTCGACGTCCATAAACGATCGCGGCAACGGTTCTTCCATCGAGGTAGTCGAGACGGCCGCCCAGCAGCGGATAGCCCTGAGCGGCCGTGTCTTTTACTACGGGGGCGAAATCGATCTTTCCAGTGAACCAAGGCTTCACCACGTGCTGTTCGCTGGATGCGATGTCTGTCGTGTGATCGGCCATGAGTGAGCGCACGTGGCTCGAAACGATCTCCTTGGTCAAGGACGGTTCGCGTAGCTTCGACGCACCATACCACAAGCCGATTGCCAGCAGCACCACGGCAGCAGCGGACGCGAATCGCATCAGACGCCCGTCGAGCTTCGCGGGCGCTTCAGAACGTCCGCCCTCGCGGCGCAGCGCTGATTGAAGTTTTCTTTCCAGTGCCGGAGGCGCCGCGTAACGCAAGGAACTTTCGCGAACCGCCGATCGCAGTTGCTGTTGCTCCGCAAGAAAGGACCGGCATTCATCGCAAGTTGCGAGGTGCTCCTCTAGCCGGAGCGTGGAAAGGATGTCGAGCTCCTGATCGACGTACGCATGTAGACTGGCTTGATTCTCGCGGACACTCATCTGCTAGCCTCCGCGGAATGGAGCTGGCCGAGTGCTTCATGCAATCGCTTGCGTGCACGTGCAAGCCTTGACATCACCGTACCCATCGGGATATTCGCAATCCCCGCAATTTCCCGATAGGAAAGCTCGTCGAGCTCGCGCATAACAAACACTTCGCGCCATTGCACGGGCAGATCTTCGAGTGCTCGTTTCAGACCTTCGCCGGCGGTGCTGCGAAGAAGCATCGTCTCTGGAGTGCTCGCCTCCATCTGATTCGACTGCTTCGGGTTGTGCTCGTCAAACTCGACCGACAGTTCCGCCGGCCGGTTCGCCTCGAGCCAGGAGTAAGCGGTATTGCGAACGATCGCCAACAGCCACGCCCGGCTATCCCCGCCCTGATACCGGTCGAAATACCTCAAGGCGCGAAGGTACGCTTCTTGTACTACATCTTCAGCATTGTGCGGATCGCGAGTGAGCCAGCGTGCAAGGTTGTAAGCCGCCGACCGGTGTGGCAGCAGAGTCTGCTCGAAAACACGGATGAATTCAGAGCGATCCAAAGAGGCGCGCCGGCTCCCTCAACACTGTATCAGCGGCACGGCTACCTCATCCTATCGGATTACGCCACCGGACCTGTGGGAACCTGGCGAAGTCGTTGTCGGAAGAGCAGAGTTCCGCCCTATGCTCGATTGCGAGAGCCGCAAGGTGTGCATCAGAAGTGAGGTTTCCGCCTGTTCCCTGTAACAGCAATAGATCTCTGAGAATACGCAAGTGCTGTGAGGTCGGCTCGACGGTAACAACGGCCGGCTGCGCAAGCCAGTCCTGCACTATATCGAGGGCCACTGAGCCGGACAACGGTTTTCGAAAGATTCCTTGCCTCGTCGTTAGGCGCAGAAACGCCAGAATCACAGTCCAAGGCATCCCCACGGTTTCGGTTCCGGAAAGCGTTGCTTCAAACCATGACCGCGCTTTCGCGTGCAGCGGAGCGTCTTTGTTGATAGCGTAGATTAAGGATGTTCGCGTCAACCAGGATCATTTACGCAAGAACAGCTTTCGAGTCAATTCTTCATCTTCAAGCGCATCAGCCGTCACAAGCGCTTTGTCCCATCTGAAGTTCTGTTCGGTGCCCAGAGAAAAGGTCCTTTGCACGAAGTTCCTCTTTCCAGGTTTGGTCCGAGTTAGACCCAGCCGCACGGCGGAGTTAAGAGCCTCTTTGAAGGACACACCGCGCTCACGCATCATTGTCCGGAGGAGCGCCTCGACGTCGGGATCGAGCGTGACTGTCGTACGTATGGTGCCACCATAGCATCATTGGGTGCCGTCATGATGCCTTGCTGCCCAACTGCACTGCTAGGCGATACAATTCGCCTCAGCGCAAGGAGGCTCGATGATTCGACGTAGAGACTTCGTCACATTTGCTGCGGCAGTCCCGGTCGGTGCTGCCACCATCCGTCCAACCAACCTGGACCGAATCAAGGTCCGCAAGACCAGCAAAGTGGAGACGGTGTTCAAATCGCCCGGACCACACCCGAATGGCTTGCAATGCACTAAGGACGGGCTCTGGATCATGGATCAGGGCGATAACAAGGCATATCTCGTCAGCTACACCGACGGAAAGGTGCTGCGCGAGTTTCTCACCGAAGCCGATCGCGCAAGCGGCATCACCTTCGACGGCTCCTCGCTTTGGATCGGCTCCACGTACAACCGGGAGATCATTCGTTCCGATGCGAACACCGGGAAGACCATGGCGCGCTACTTCACTCCCGGCGCTGGAGTGATTTACAAGACTACCTGGGATGCTCCAGCACGCAGCAGCCCACTCGCAAAGCCTCCCGCCGAACGCCCGGCAAAGCAAGCGCCGGCAGAAAACAACGCAGCTCCACGTGCAGGTACCGGAGCTCACGGCCAGGAGTGGCGCGATGGCAAACTGTGGATGGCCGTTCCCCCATCACGCATGATCTACCGGCTCGACCCGAACACGTGGACCGTCGAGCAGCAATTCGCGACGGCAGGCAATCGTCCGCACGGAATCGGGTGGGAAGGCAAGTACCTTTGGTGCACCGACTCAAACCTGAACGCCTTCTTCAAGCACGATGTGGAAACGGGTGAGATCGTCGAGAAAATCCAGCTCGCCGACAGCGATCCGCTACCGCACGGAATGAGCATCATGGACGGCACACTTTGGTACTGCGATGACGTCGGCATAGTGTGCCGGATGAAGATCTAGACACCATCGAATGCTTGATAAACTGGTGCCGCAAAAACCGGATACGCTCCAGGAGCTTACCTAATGCCACAGAACATCTCCAGACGAGGACTCCTTCGGGGAGCTGGCGTCGCTCTGGCTCTGCCTTGGCTCGAGAGCATCGCGAATGCCGAGCCTGCTTCGGGCGACCAACGGCTGACGGAACCACCGCTCCGCATGGCGTTCATCTTCATGCCCAACGGCGTGCGTCCGGATAAGTGGACTCCACCTGGTGACAGCGAACAATACGAAATCACGCCTCATCTGAAGCCGCTCGAGAAGTTCAAGGACGACTTCCTCCTGCTGGAGAATCTGTGGAACAAGAACTCGATTGGACGTAACGGTCACTGGCCGAAAGTGCCGATTTGGTTGTCCGGAGGCTACGTTCAGCGCACGACCGCCGATGACCTCGACACCGGCGCCGTGTCCGTGGACCAGCTTGCTGCGCAGCGCATCGGTGCGGAGACGCGACTGCCCAGCATCGAGCTTGGAATCGACGCTCCGCGCACTGGAATCGATGTCGCAGGCGGCGGATTCGCGCGACTCTACGGCTCGTTCATCTCGTGGCGCGACCCGCACACACCGGTTCCGAAAGAGATCGTTCCGCAGCTTGCGTTCGACCGCTTATTCCGAAACAACCGCGCGCCCGTCGTATCGAGCTTGAATGCAAACGACCCGGCACTTCTGAAATCCCTGCAGCGCGACGAGACGAGCATCCTCGATCTGGTGCTCGATAGCGCGAAGAGCCTTCGACGAAACGGCAGCGCATCCGACCGTGTTCGCCTCGACGAATATTTCGAGTCGGTGCGCAGTGTGGAGCAGAGGCTCGAAGCCACGATGCGCCCTCAAAAACGATGGATCAATCAGGGCAAGTTCCCGCTCGAACGCCCGGCAGCGGGCATACCGGAAAACCATGAAGAGCACGTCCGCTTGATGCTCGACATCTTAGTGCTCGCCTTCTGGTCAGACACGACGCGTATCGGTACGTTCATGATAGGCGACGCGCAATCGAACTACGACTACTCATTCCTTAGCGGCGTTCGTGGCGGTTTCCACTCGCTGTCGCACCACGGCAACGATCCTGGGACCGTCGAACAGTACGGCAAGATCATCGACTGGCACATGGAGCAACTGGCCTACTTCCTGGGCCGCGTGAAGAGCCTTGACGAGGGAGGCCGCTCGCTGCTCGACAACTCGATGATCATGTTTGGAGGCTCTCTCAAGG
>DASQVJ010000113.1:0-7453 GCA_035640835.1 Bryobacteraceae bacterium | reverse complement strand
CGAAGCTGATTCTGATCTCATTCCCGCACAACCCGACGACCCAGTGTGTGGACCTTCCTTTCATGAAGGAGGTGGTGCGGCTCGCGTCCGCGCATGGCTCGATGATCCTGCACGACTTCGCGTACGCCGATCTGTGCTTTGACGGGTATAGAGCTCCGAGCATCCTGCAGGTTCCCGGTGCCAAGGAGTGCGCGGTCGAGATTTTCTCGATGTCGAAGAGCTACAACATGGCCGGATGGCGTGTCGGCTTTTGCCTCGGAAATCCGAAGATGATCGCAGCACTCGCGCGCATCAAGAGCTATCTCGATTACGGCGTGTTTCAGCCGATTCAGATCGCATCCATCATTGCCCTTCGCGAATGTGAAGAAGACACAGAGAAGATCTGCGCGCTGTACAAGAAGCGTCGCGACCTGTTGGTGTCGGGGCTGAACAAGGCGGGATGGCCGGTCGAGCCTCCGAAGGGATCCATGTTCGTTTGGGCTCCCATACCCGAGCGCTATCGATCTTTGGGATCGCTCGAGTTTGCCAAGACGCTGCTGGAGAAGGCGCTGGTAGCGGTCTCCCCTGGGATCGGGTTTGGACCGATGGGCGAAGGCTTCGTTCGATTCGCGCTCATCGAAAATGACCACAGGACGCGGCAGGCGATTCGAAGTATCAAACATTTTCTCGAGGAGTAGTTAGATCGACGCCGCGTAATAGAATTTGCATATGGCTGCGGTATCCCACTCTAGCATCGGCAGAGTGGTGGATCTGCGTGAATTCTCGGCGGAAGATTTGAATCCCGTGCTCGAGGAGGAACGCGCCTCGTGGCGGTCCGCTCTCTCCTGGGACTTCACACCATCGGCGGAATTAGTCCGAAGATTCGTCAGCATCCGGGCCCTCAATGGGCATGCATTGATCCTGGATGGCCGAATCATTGGCTACTCGTATCATGTCCGCGAGGAACGCAAGGCTCTCATTGGCGATCTCTATGTCATGCGGCGGTTTGCGAGCGGTGAGAACGAGAGATTGCTGCTCGAGGCGGGATTGAAATCGCTGATGGAGCTTCCGTACCTGCACCGGATTGAGGCACAGCTCATGATGCTTCAGGGCGGGCTCGCACGAAACCTGCCATACGCACGTCAGCTGAACCTTGAGCCGCGTGAGTTCATGCTGGCTGACCTGGATCGGGTTGATCAGCTTCCTCGGGGATCGGCGGCGCGAGATTGGGAGTTCCCACTGTGGACCGATGATCGTCACGACGAAGCGGCGGCGCTCATCACGAGGGCGTACCGGGGGCACATCGACAGCACCATCAACGATCAGTACCGCTCGTTTCAGGGGGCGCAGCGATTCCTCACCAATATCGTGCAGTATCCAGGATGTGGAACGTTCTTCTGCCCTGCGTCGTTCTGCGCGGTCGATTCTTCGGGCCGCATGGGCGGCATCTCACTGGGCAGCCTGGTGGCCTCTGACGTCGGGCACATCACGCAGATTTGTGTTTTGCCGGAAGTGCAGGGAACAGGGCTCGGCTACGAGTTGATTCGGCGCTCTCTGGTCAGCTTCGCAGAGCACGGGTGCGAAAAGGCCAGTCTGACCGTCACCTCATCCAACGCCCAGGCGATCAAGTTGTACCAGCGCGTTGGGTATCGATCAACGCGACGCTTCGCCGCGTACGTTTGGGAAGGGTTCTAGTCCGCGGCCATTCGCTTGTTCTCGGTGCTGTGCTTGCGGCCAAACAGGAAGTAGATCACAAGGCCGATCCCGAGCCAAATGAAGAACCGCAGCCACGTCTCAAGCGGCAGCCCCATCATCAGGACGAAGCAGCAGGCGATAGACGCTACCGGTATGAACGGCGAGAACGGGACACGGAACCCCCTTGGCCGCTCCGGCTGCTGACGGCGAAGGACAAGGACCCCCGCTGATACGACGCAGAAAGCGAACAGCGTTCCGATATTCGAGAGATCCGCGAACGTCCCGATATCCCAGACGCCTGCGGGTAGGCCGACCGCAAAGCCGGCTACCCAGGTACTGATGTGAGGCGTTCGGAACTTTGGGTGAACGTTCGAGAACACGCGTGGCAGGAGTCCGTCGCGCGACATGGCGTACCAGATACGGGCCTGGCCATATTGGAAGACCATGAGCGAGGAGATCATGCCAACGATTGCGCCCACGCCTACCCAGCGACGCACTCCGTCGTAGCCCAGAGTTCGCAGGGCATTCGCGACGGGAGCGGCGTTCCCGAGCGTCTGCCAGTTTGCGATTCCCGTGAGCACCAGCGACACGCTGACGTACAAGAGCGTGCAGATGATCAGCGTCATGATGATGCCGAAGGGAAGGTCACGCTGGGGTCTGCGGCATTCTTCGGCAGCAGTCGACACAGAGTCGAAACCGATGTAAGCGAAGAAGACGATGGCGGCTCCTGTGATCACGCCAGGAAATCCATTGGGCATGAAAGGGTGCCAGTTGGCGGAGTTCACCGCAGGTGCCGCACCGAACACGAAGATCAGAATCGCAGCGACCTTCACTAACACCATGATGTTGTTTGCGCCCGCGCTTTCCCGAATTCCTCGAACCAGGATGTAGGTAAGCACCATGATGATGAGCAGCGCAGGCAGATTGAAGACAGCACCGGTAAGCTGCCCGCCAACAAGGGGCGGCTGGGATAGATACTCAGGAAGCCGGAAGCCGAATAAGCTGTCGAGTATGTCGTTAAAGTAGGCTGAGAATCCGACGGCCACCGCCATGTTTGAGACGGCGTACTCGAGGATCAGATCCCATCCGATGATCCAGGCGAAGATCTCGCCTAGAGTTGCGTAGGCGTACGTGTACGCGCTGCCCGCAATGGGAATCATGGACGCCAACTCGGCGTAGCAAAGCGCGGCGAGGCTACAGACCGCTGCAAGCAATATGAACGAGAGGGAGATCGCTGGACCCGCACCTGGTCGTCCGATGGTTGACGTGGTGTTCACGCCCTGGAGCAACAGGTCGAGAATGGGTGCGTGGAGGATCGAGTTGACGGTTCGAGTTTCTCCGGCTGCTGCGGTGCCGGTTATCGTGAAGATGCCGGCACCGATCACCGCTCCGACGCCAAGCGCAGTCAGACTCCAGGGGCCAAGCGACTTTCGCAGGCGCTTGGCCGGGTCGTCCGATGCAGCTATCAGCGTGTCGATGTTCTTGCAGCGGAGGAGCTCACTCACCGCTTGCGCTGGCCCTTAGTCTGGCCCTTCGCGAGTACCTTGACCTTCTTCTTGTTCGACCCTCGAGCGACTCCGGCCGCGCGCTTTGCCTTGGCAGGCTGCTTCTTACGAGCCGCGCGCTTCAGCTTCTTTCGCTCTTCTCTATCTTCAACGTGTGTTGTATTCATTCCTGTGCCTTGGTGTTTGCGTACTTTTCAATTATCTTCTTTAAACCGTAACCTTGGAAGTTGACGGTCAATTTTGCGTCCTCGCCTTCGCCTTCGCGCTTCATTACAGTGCCTTTGCCGTACTTGGGGTGGTAGACGATGCTGCCGGCTCGCATGGGTGCTGCGGGGCTTTTTGACGAAACGAAGCCAACTAGCGGCCGCTGCGCCGGTGGCGCGGATGAGGGGGGAGCCGGAGGCTGTGGTGCTCGGGGTGGAACTCGTTGAGAAGGTTGAGGAATTCCAGTTTTCGCGGCAGGAGGTGGAGGTGGCGTCTTGGCAGCCGGGGGCTGCTGTCGATTCGCAATTGCGTCCGAGATACCCCTCGGTGGGGGCATGCCGCGATCGGCGAAGAATTGGGAAATGTTGTCGAGCGAGTTGTACGTCTTGCCGGTGTAGAGGTTCCGCCGCGCCGACTCTCGCACCTCGATTCGCTCCGCCAGTAAGTCGACCTGGGGCACGTCGTCAGCGCCGTTGATGCTATGGAGCAACGGGCGAGGTACCTCCGCCAGGAATCGAGAGGCGATGGAAGCTTCGGGCTGGCCACCGCCATAGCGGCGGCGGGAGCGTGCCCAAGAGAGGTAGAGCCGTTTCTCGGCGCGCGTCATCGCTACATAGCAAAGACGGCGCTCTTCTTCCATCTGGGCAACGCTGTTCAGGGACCGGCTGTGTGGGAACAGACCCTCTTCCATGCCCGCGATGAAGACCAGCGGGAACTCGAGGCCCTTGGCGTTGTGCATCGTCAGCAGCGAGACTTTTGCCTCGGAATCGATGTTGTCGGCGTCGGACACCAGCGCGGCGTGGTCGAGGAAATCTTCGAGCTTTTCACCACGCTCGGCGGCCTCGACAGCCGCATTCAGGAGTTCCGCGATGTTTCCCAGACGCGACTCCGCTTCCGGCGACTGGTCGGCTTCAAGCATCTTCTGGTAGCCCGTGCGGTCGAGCACAAGCCGGACGACCTCGTCGACGTTGCGCGTCTGCGACGCCTCGTGGAGCTCCTCAATCAGCCGCTTGAAAGCCGATAAGGACGATTCGGTTCGGGCGGCGAACTCCCGCTTTTCGAGCATCTCCTTGATCGCCGACCAGACCGTCATGTTGTTGTTCAGCGCGTAGGTTTCGAGCTGATCGACCGTGGTCTTGCCGATGCCGCGGGCCGGCGTGTTGATGATTCGCAGCAGGCTTATCGAATCCTGTGGGGCTGCGGCTGCCTTGAGGTAAGCCAGCAGATCCTTCACTTCAGCTCGCTGGTAGAAGCTGAATCCGCCGATCACCACATATTTGCGGCCGTAGCGTCGAAGCGCTTCTTCGATCTGGCGTGATTGGAAGTTCGTCCGGTAAAGGATGGCCACTCTCCAACTCGGGTTGGCGCGCAGTTCCTTTTCAATCGTGTCGGCGATGAAAAGCGCTTCGTTCTCCGCGTCGATTCCTTCGTACAAGGAGACCTTTTGGCCGGCTTCCGATTCGGTCCAGAGCCACTTGCCCTTGCGCTCCTTGTTGTTGGCAACGACGGCGCTTGCGGCTTCGAGGATGTTCTTTGTCGAGCGATAGTTCTGCTCGAGACGGATCACCTTGGCGTTCGGGAAATCACGCTCGAAATCAAGAATGTTTCGGATGTCGGCGCCCCGCCAGCCGTAGATCGACTGATCTTCATCACCGACCACGCAGATGTTCTGGTGCTTCTGCGTCAACAGCCGCACGAGCTCATACTGGCTTCGGTTCGTATCCTGATACTCATCGATCATCAGGTAGCGAATGCGATCGTTATAGGCTGCGCGCGTTTCGTTGTCGTGGTAGAGCAGTCGAACGGACTCGAGCAGAAGGTCGTCAAAGTCGAGTGCATTCGATTGACGGAGACGCTCCTCGTAGCGCTCGTAGATTACCGCCAGGCGGGACATCTTGGGATCCGTCGAGGCCTTGTAGAAGTCCTGCGGCGTTTCCTTCTGGTTCTTAGCCTGGCTGATGCGTGACAGCGCCGCGCGGTACTGCATGAACTTTTCGTCGAGCCCGAGCGCCTTGTAGATCGACTTGATGACCGACAACTGGTCATCGTCGTCGTAGATGTTGAACTGCCGGGTAAAGCCCGGCCGAATGTCGGCAAGCTTGGCGCCGTCGCGACGGAGTAGTCGAACGCAGAAAGAATGGAATGTTGAAACGTTCGGTGCGCCACCGGGCGCTCCTGCTTTGTTGAGGATGTTCGAGATGCGGGTCCGCATCTCTTCGGCAGCTTTGTTGGTGAACGTGACGGCGAGGATCGCCCATGGCGGAACACGCTGATCCACAATCAGGTGGGCGATGCGATTCGTGATGACGCGAGTCTTGCCGCTGCCGGCGCCGGCGAGGATGAGCAAGGGCCCATCAACGTGCGAAGCCGCCTCATACTGCTGTGGATTTAGGCCTTTCAGGAGATCCATGAAGAAAGCTGGGGGAGACTTCCAGTTTAGCATTCACCGATTAACGGAGAGTTAACGGAGCGAGTCCAACACCTCCTTTGCGGCGCGTTCTCCGGTCGTGATGGCACCATCGACTGTCGCGCTACGGCCTTCTGAATTAGTAGCTTCGCCGGCGAAGAAGAGCGTCTCCTCGACGGGCTTGGCGAGGGCGAGTGGTGCGTCCATGCCTCCGGTTGCCACGTAGCTGTAGGCACCTAATGACCATGGATCGGCTTGCCAATCGTGGTAATGGGTTGCGACGAGCTGGTCCTGCAAAGTATCGCCAAAGATCCGGCAAAGGCTGTTCATCGCCATCGCCGAGAGCTCGCGCTCACTGAATCTGGCGAGACGCATCGCGGTCGGGCCGCCCACCCAGCCCGTCAGGAGTGTGTTCCGAGTGGGATGTTGTGTCCACCAGACTGGGAACACCTCCTCGTGTTCCGATAGCAGGAACGACAGGTCGGGCATTGCCGGCCTTGTATTTGTTGAGCTCGCCCAGAAGCGGTCGCGGAACTCGAACGTGATACGAAGCGCCGAGCCCATGATGATTGGTTCTGCCGCAGCCTCCTTCGCAGGAAGCTCTGGTGAGAATCGAAGCTTGTGGGGACCTTTCAGCAGGCTGACCGGGACCGTGATAACGGCACGCTTCGCCGAGTATTCCGCCTGATTGGTCGAAATCGCAGTTACCGCATCTTTGGACCAGCGGAGCTCCCGAACCGGCTCGTTCAGGTGAACTCGGACATCGCGCGCCAGGTCCTTGCACATTGCCGCAACCAGTGCGCCGTAGCCATTCTTGAAGGTCAGGAGCCGGTCGCCATCGATCTCGTCGGATGACTTCTGCTCCTGGATCAGAAAATGCACGCCGATCTTCTCCTTGTCGGCTGCGTTGAATCCCTCCACGAACCGAACTACGGAAGCCCTGACTTCAAGTGAACGAGGCGGAAAGCGCTCCAGGTACTCCGTGAAGGAGATATCAGGACCGTTGTAGTGGGTTAGAGCAGACAGGTACTCGTAGGGCTCTTCTTCGAAGTTGCATGGGTGAAGGTGTTGGTTCATGCACCAACTGCTTCCATACCGCTCCGCAAGTTCGAGCGAGTACTTCCTGGCCCGTTCGAGTGACGGAGGTGGCTCGCCATGGATGAACTCGGCGCCAAGCTCGACGGGGCCGGAAGGCGTGGACACAGTGATGATACGTCCACCGAGTCGATGCCTCGCTTCGAGGAGGGTTACTGTGAGTCCGGCTTGGCCTAAGATGCCGGCGGCAGCGAGTCCGGCCACGCCACCGCCGATGATCAGAACATCCGAGCTGTCACTCACAAAGTTATGGAGGGTTGAGCGCTGGCGCTCGTTACTGGCTCTCGCGCTTGCGATATTGGAACTTCGTCCAATCGGTGCCGGCTCGTCCGTTCAGGTCCCACATGACCTCGCCACCTTTGATGGTGATCTCCGCGACAATGCGCTGCTTTGCGTCGTGGCGGGCTCCGGCGGAATCGAGGAAACCGAAGTTGCCATGCTGCACTGCAAGCACCGCGACGTCTGCTTCAGCCCCGACACTCAGGTGCCCAAGCTCCGGATGATTGATCTCGTTTGCAGGATTCCAGGTGGACATGCGGATGACGTCCTTGAGAGGAGCACCAAGGAT
>DASQVJ010000112.1:0-9883 GCA_035640835.1 Bryobacteraceae bacterium | reverse complement strand
GACGGTCGCCGCAGAGAATCGCGATCATGGCATTACGGCGAATGTCGTTCTCCCCAGCACCATCGACACGCCGGCGAATCGCTCCTGGGGAAAGCCCGAAGATATCCCGCGCTGGGTGAAACCAGAATCCATCGCCGAGCTCTGCTTTTTCCTCGCGTCGGACGCCGCACGCGACATTAACGGCGCCTTGGTTCCGATCTACGGCCGCGCCTAGACGCTAGGTCGGGAACCCCGCCTTCTTCCACAACTGGTCGACTTTCGCCCGCACCTCGGGCGACATCGTGATCACCTTTGGCCATGGCCGCGTGAAGCCCTCCTGCGGCCACTTCCGTGTGGCGTCGACCCCCATCTTCGACCCGTAGTTCGGCAACCGGCTGGCATGGTCCAGCGAATCAACCGGACCCATCACGAACTCAATGTCCCTCTGCGGGTCGATGTTGTTCAGAGCCTTCCACGCCACTTCGCGGACGTTCTGAACATCCACGTCTTCGTCCACCACCACGATGCACTTGCTGAACATCGCCTGCCCCAAGCCCCAGATCGCATGCATCACCTTGCGCGCGTGACCCGGGTACGACTTCTTCATCGACACGAGGATCAGGTTGTGGAACACGCCTTCCGGCGGCATGCAGATATCGCGCACCTCGGGCAGTTGCAGCTTCATCAGCGGGAGGAAGATCCTCTCCACTGCCTTTCCCATCCAAAAGTCCTCCATCGGAGGGGGACCTACGATGGTGGTCGGATAGATTGGATTCTTACGCCGTGTCATGCACTCGATGTGGAACACAGGATATTCATCCTCTAGCGAGTAGAAGCCCGTGTGGTCGCCAAAAGGCCCTTCCGTGCGCATTTCTCCAAGCTCGAGATAACCCTCCAACACGAACTCCGCATTCGCCGGCACCTCGATATCAGACGTTTCGCACTTCACCATCTCCACCGGACGCCCTCGCAGGAAGCCCGCCATAATCATCTCGTCGAGCTCGGGCGGCAGCGGCAGAATTGCGGAGTACATCGTCGCCGGATCCGCTCCAATTGCCACCGCGACCGGCATGCGCTTGCGGCCCTGCGCGATCAGTGTGCGGTGATGATCCGCGCCTTGTTTGTGCGTCTGCCAGTGCATCCCGGTGGTTCGCTCGTCGTACACCTGCATGCGATACATGCCGCAGTTCCGTTTACCCGTTAGCGGATTTTTCGAGAACACCATCGGAAGCGTGATGAATCTTCCGCCGTCCAGAGGCCAGCACTGCAACACAGGCAGTTCGTACAGCGATACCTGGTCACCCTTGAGAATCACCTCCTTACACGGGCCTTCATTCACCATCTTTGGGAAGAACGATCCGATCTCGGCGAGCTTCGGAAGCATCTTCAGCTTGTTGAACAAGCCCTGAGGCATGTTTCGCATCTGCAGGAAGCCATTGATGCGCTCGGCAATGTCGTCGATGGATTCGACGCCCAGCGCCAGCTCCATTCGCTTGGTGCTCGCGAAGGCGTTGATCAGGACAGGAAACCGGGATCCGGTCGGGTTTTCGAACAGCAATGCCGGACCACCTCGCTTCACAGCACGATCCGCAAACTCCGTAATTTCGAGATGCGGATCCACTTGCAGCTTCACGCGGCTTAACTCGTCAGATCGCTCCAGCGCAGCGATGAACTCGCGAAGATCTCTAAAAGGCATATTCCGAACCGATCTTTCGTTTTACTATGGTTTTGTTTCAACCCTGATTGGAAAGGACTGAACGAATCTCCCTCAATGAGTCATCGAATAGCTTTCGTAACCGGTGCGAGCCGGGGAATTGGTCGCGCGTGCGCCCTCCGCTTGTCGCAAGCCGGATACCAAGTCGCTCTGGCAGCGAGAAGTCGAGAGCGGCTTGACGAGGTGGCGTCCGAGATCGCCGGCGCAGGCCGCTCCGCCTACGTAGTCGAGATGAACCTGGCCTCCTACGATTCCATCCGCGAGGCTTTTGCTCGAACAGCAAGCGAGTTCGGAAGAGTGGACGTGCTTGTCAACAACGCCGGCATCACCAAAGATGCCCTCGCACTTCGTATGAAGCGTGAGGATTGGATGTCGGTGATTGAAACGAACCTCAACGGCACGTTCTTCGCGATCCAGCAGGTCCTCTCGGGCATGATGCGAGAGCGTTGGGGCCGGATCATCAATATCGTGTCCGTGGTGGGTGAAGCCGGGAACCCCGGACAGGCCAACTACTCGGCTGCCAAAGCCGGACTCATCGGACTCACGAAGACGTTGGCTCAGGAGATGGCGAGCCGCAACGTGACCGTCAACGGCGTGGCTCCTGGATTCATCGAGACCGATATGACGAGCGTGCTCTCGGCCGAAGTGAAAGAAAAGATTCTCGCGAGTATCCCTCTGAAACGAATGGGATCGCCTGATGACGTCGCATCCGCAGTGGCGTTCCTGGCGAGCGAAGAGGCCGGATACATCACGGGCCACGTGCTCGATGTGAACGGCGGAATGTATATGTGACCTATGGTGCGACCTAGCCTGCAGCCGCTGCGAGATGGCCGCCTGCACCGTTCCCGTTCGTGCGGGACGTGGCCGATTGAGTCGACCAGTTCGCAACAGCCAGCCAGAATTGGCACGTAGTCAACACGAGGTCCTGCAAGCGCCCGGGATCGGAGGGTCGCTGAATGAAGCAGTTGGCCTTGGCGGAGTACAAGCGGTTCACATCCTCTTCCGGCACATCGCTGCCAATCACCACCACTGGTATCGACTCCAGAGTTCGATCCGCCTTCAGGTCCCGCAGCAACGCTTCAATCGCGTCGATGCCGCCCTGCACACCAGCGTCGGCAAGGACCATCGTCGGACGCGGATCGCGTGCGTGACGGCCCTGCTGCCGCATCACATCGATCGCCTCGCGGGGCGCCCTAACCACGATCAAACGCTGAACGAGCGGGTTCAATCGAAAGGCTTTTCGAATGAGCCGGACACTATCAGCTTCAGAATCGATCAGAAGCAGCGTCTGACTAGATCCGGCCTTGGTTGCTTCGGACTTTACTTGCAGCGGCGACTTGTCGAATGATGGCGACATGCAGTGAGCAGTAACAAGCAACCGAGGCGCTCGACGCACCAGCGCGCTTCGTCGCGTTACCGTTATCGTTTCTAGAGTATAACCGTCTAGTGGACAGTCCCGGAATGAAGATATATGGCGTTTAGGACTAGACGGAACGTACCATACGTTTGACCTCGGAATTGAGGCCTGAAACCGAACAGTAATACCTTCCCTGATCCATGCTGTGCCTCAATTAACAAGCTCTTTCCAGCCACCGTACGCTCACCCGCCAGATAGCCGCTAGCTAATATGTCCTTCGTTGCATAACGCGCCACCGAACGCGTTGCCCTCTGATCTTTGTTGAACGGTTCGAGCAACGTGATGTCCCACGCCTGACCGCCACTCGAGAACACAATCGCATCCGCAGGCATGCCGAGAGCAATCGGATTCGACGTATCGACCGTTGCTCGCAGCAATGAGCCGGGACAATAATAGCCGCTCGGAGCGCCATCTTCTCTGCCGCCTGTATCTCCAGTGACGGCCGCACGAAGTGGAAGTGGGAAGAGGCGTACGGGCAGCTCACCAGCCTGGTCAAAGGTGATCAACTGACCACCGTCCCGCACAAATCGTTCTAGCTCTGCCAGACCGGCCAACCCAATGCCCCCGGTGTACTCGGGCCTCTGCTGGATCTGATCATCGCTCATACCGGCACGCGTGAACGGCGCACGCTCTCCAGCTCGAATCCCATGCAGGATCGATTGCTGCGCTTGAGACGCCAGGATGATCGTGTCGAAGCGCGCACGCAGGCCGCCTTTCGCCAAATCCTCGTTTCGCAGAGAGCTGTGCGGCACCCGGAAGTTATCGAGCACCCATTTTGTCCACCCGGCATCCATGTTGTTGGTCCAAGGGTCATACACTCCGACACGCGGCTTGCCCACACGATACGCAGCGGAGGCGAACCCTTCCTGACCCTCCGTGACCACTTTGCCGTCGCGAGTCCAGCGAACGTTCTTGCCTTCCCGCAGCAGATCCGCCGTCAGCATCAGCGAGCCGTTGTCGCGCAAGTCCGTGCTTGTCGCGCCGGCCTCAACTGACTCCACTTCCGTCAAGGTCGCCTGAAAACGATCATCGGCGCGATCCACCTTCACGCCCATCAACATCGGCAGCGTCCAACCCGCCACGTCATATGGCCGACGCGCTGGACCATTGTTTCCCGCGCGCAGCTCAGGGTAGTTCTGCGGCTCCATCAGATCGACGACATACCCTCGGAAAGGCTGCCCCGCCGGGATGACGAACGTTCCCGCAGGATACGTCTTTTCCTTGAACGTGAATGGCGCCGATGCCCGCTGGATCTGAACACCGCTTAAACGAAGGCGCCGCACCATCTCCTGTGCGCTATGCTTGTCCGCCTGATCCATAGGCACGATGTACGCGTATGGAGCGCCGCGCGAGCCCAATTCCATGTTCCGTCGTGCCATTTCCCAGGACTTTCGAAGAAAAGCTTCCGACCGCGTCGAAGCTAAGTCGAGAATCGCGAAATCGGCCGTCAGCATATAGTCGATCGCCTGCCGCACACCCCACTTCCCGCCGAGCCATGGACGTTCATAAAAGACGGTCGGGTGCTTCGTTGGAATGCCTCCGGCGAAGCGCTCCGGCAGCTCGCTAACCTTGTAATCTTTCGGCGTCGCGTACGAATACAGCGCCGTCTCGGTGAGAATTCCATGCATGTTGTGGAACGCCGGCACCGATCGTAAGCCTCCGTTCCACCACGCATCGAACTGATAGTAGGAGAGAATTCCAGGCTTCTCTTCGCGGGCAAAGCGCTCCTTCATAGCAGCGCCGATCAGGTTGATGCCCTCCATCACCGGCGCCGGGATGTTGGGATTCAGAGGCTCCGCATAAGGCGGCACGAAGATGCGCGCCGGAAATGCAGGCGCCTGATGCTGGTTATAGAGAATCTGGGGGAAAAACTCCTGGAACAGAAGCCTGCTGACGTTCCGAGTCTCCGGAAGATTCATCATGAACCAGTCGCGATTATTGTCGTGATCGGCGTACTTCTGATACGGAACCGGTAGCGGCGCATGCTCGTACAGCGAGCCCACGTTTTTGCGATACCAATGCGAAACCGCATCGAGGCCATCAGGGTTGATGCACGGCACCTGCAGCAGGATCACCTTGTCCCTGATTCGCTTGTGCTCTTCCGTCTCGCCGGTGACCATCTGATACAGCAGTTCCGGCGAGTGCTGTGCCGGCGCGACCTCCGTCGCGTGAAGGCCCGAGTCGATCCACACGAACACCTTGCCGTCCGACAGCAACTTCGGCAACTCAGCTTCCGTCGCCTTCCCCAACGCGAGCCGGCGGTTCATCTCTTTCAACCGGTCCAGCTTCGCCAGATTCTCGGGCGACGAGATGATCGCCAGATACGTCGGCCGACCCTCGGAGGTCTTGCCGAACTCCACCAACTTCATTCGATCCGTTACGGCCGCCACCTTCTGGAAGTAGCCGATCAGATCTTTGTAGTCCGCGAGTTTATAGTCGGCCCCAGGCTCGTATCCGAGATGCTCCTTCGGTGTGGGAACCGGCGCTGTCCAAAGTGAAAAACTGAATAATGTTGCTGCGAGAAAGAGTCTACTGGCGGGCTGCATGTGGAATCATTCAGGATATCTGATGTTTCCCGGCTCGCATGCGCAGCTCACTGCTAGTCTGAAATCATGGCTCTGTCTCGAAACGAAAAGTTCCGCATCGGTCTCGTGCAGATGACTTGCTCGCTTGACCCTGACGAGAACCTCGAAAAAGCTCGCGCCAAGGTAGCGGAAGCCGCGGACACGGGTGCACAAATCGTCTGTCTTCAGGAGCTTTTCCGATCCCAATACTTCTGTCGCGAAGAAAACCCGGACCTGTTCGATCTCGCAGAGCCGATCCCCGGTCCATCCACCGAAGTGCTATGCGAAGTCGCTCGAAGCAAGAAAGTGGCGATCGTTGCGTCTCTGTTTGAGAGACGCTCCGCAGGCCTCTACCACAACACCGCAGCCATCATCGATGCGACCGGCGATTTGCTCGGCATCTATCGCAAGATGCACATTCCCGATGACCCTCTCTATTACGAGAAGTTCTACTTCACCCCTGGTGACACCGGGTTCTTGAACTTCGACACCAAGTACGGACGAATCGGCACGCTCGTTTGCTGGGACCAATGGTATCCCGAGGGCGCGCGTCTCTCGAGCCTGCAAGGCGCCACCGTTCTGTTTTATCCAACGGCAATCGGCTGGCACCCGCATGAGAAAGCACAGTATGGTCAGGCGCAGCTCGAAGCATGGCAGACGATTCAACGGTCCCACGCCATTGCAAACGGAGTCTACGTAGCTGCGGTGAATCGCACCGGTTATGAGGGAACCCCGGAGAGCGGCCTCGAGTTCTGGGGCTCGTCTTTTGTCTCCGATCCGTTCGGACAAATCGTGGCACAAGCACCCGTAGACCAGGAAGCGATCCTGGTTGTAGAGTGCGACCCCAAGCGCATGGAAGAAGTACGTCGCAACTGGCCATTCCTCCGCGACCGCCGCATCGATGCCTACGGCCCCATCACGAACAGGTGGCTCGCCTAGATGAAGTTCCGCATGCCGGCCGAGTGGGAGCCCCACGAAGGCACCTGGATTGCCTGGCCTCACGAGCGCACAGACTGGCCCGGCAAGTTCGCCCCGATCCCCTGGATTTACTGCGACATCGTTCGACACCTCTCGCGCACGGAGGGCGTGCACATTCTGGTGAACGATGCGGAAGCTGCCTCGAAAGCGTCGCGCATGCTCCGCAGCAGCCATTGCACGATGGATGCGGTCGATTTCCTCGAATGCCCGACCGATCGTAGCTGGACGCGTGACTACTGCCCCACCTTCGTTCGCGAAGCAAACTCAGGCCAGGTCACAATCCTCGACTGGCACTTCAACGGCTGGGCCAAGTACGACAACTGGCAGACCGACGATGCCGTACCCGCCAAAGTCGCCGAGCACCTCAACCTTGCGCGATGCGAGCCCACCTATCAGGGCCGCCGCATTGTGCTCGAGGGCGGCAGTATCGACGTTAACGGCGCAGGAGTCATGCTCACGACCGAAGAGTGCCTCCTGAGCCCCATCCAGGCCCGCAACCCCGGCCTCGAGAAGCGCGACCTGGAAGCCATCTTCGCCGAGTACCTCGGTTGCCGCCGCACCGTCTGGCTGAAAGACGGCATCGCCGGCGACGACACGCATGGCCACATCGACGACCTCGCACGCTTCACCGACGCGAACACCATTGCCATTGCCGTCGAGAATGATCCAAACCAAGCGAACTACGAGCCGACTCAGGAGAACCTGGCAATCCTCCGCAGCACTGACTTCCGAGTGGTTCCCCTACCCATGCCCGAGCCCGTATATTTCCGCGGCCAGCTCCTACCCGCAAGTTACGCGAACTTCTACATCGCGAATCAACTCGTGCTCGTGCCGACGTTCAACGATGTGAAAGATCGCCAAGCCCTGAACATCCTTGCGGACCTCTTTCCCGACCGACAGGTCATCGGCATTCCCTGCCGTGATCTCGTTCTTGGACTCGGCACTCTCCACTGCATGACCCAACAGCAAATCGCGCCTTAAGGATTCGCTATGACACCCGAGCAGTTGATGCGCCGAGCCATTGAGCTCGCTCAAGAGAACGTTCGAACGCTTCGCGGCGGACCCTTCGGAGCTGTCGTTGCGCGAGAAGGCGAGATCATCGCCGAAGGAACGAACCTCGTGACCGCGATCAACGATCCAACCGCACATGCCGAGGTCGTCGCGATCCGGCGCGCCTGTGAGAAGCTCGGAGATTTTCAGCTCACCGGGTGTGAAATCTACACGAGTTGCGAGCCCTGCCCAATGTGCTTTGGAGCCATCTACTGGGCCCGCCCGGCCTGCATCTACTACGGCGCAACCCACGCCGACGCCGCCGAGGCAGGCTTCGATGATTCCTTCATCTACCAGCAACTCAGGCTCCCGCCAAGCCGGCGGAACATTCCGCAAGTGCGCCTGCTCGAATCCGAAGCCGTCCAGGTTTTCGATGCCTGGAAACGCGCCGAGGGGAAACAACCGTACTAGCACTTTCGTCAAAACGATATTAGATTTAAAATTCGCCTTACAGACTGATGGATCCTGTTCTCGAGCTTCGCGAGGTTTCGAAGCATTTTAGAACCCAACGAGCTGTTGACCGGCTCTCGCTCAAAGTAGCCCGAAACCAATTTTTCTCGCTTCTTGGTCCCTCCGGATGCGGCAAGACCACCATCTTGCGGATGATTGCAGGATTTGAAACCCCGACTGCCGGCGAGATCTGGCTTGAGAATCAAAAGGTCAACCACCTCGCGCCCTACGAACGCAATGTGAACACGGTGTTTCAGAACTACGCCTTGTTCCCGCACCTGACCGTCCGCGAGAACATCGAGTTCGGTTTGCGACGCCGTAGAGAGAATCACATCGAGAAACGTGTTCAGTCGGTAGTGGAGTTGGTCCAACTCGGGGGCAAGCAGGATCGCCTCCCCGCGCAGCTCTCCGGCGGCGAGCGTCAGCGCGTGGCACTGGCACGATCGTTGGTCCTCGAGCCTGCCGTGCTTCTGCTCGATGAGCCTCTCTCGGCGCTCGATCCCAACCTTCGCAAGCAGGTTCGTTCCGAGCTGCGAGCGCTGCAGCGCCGGACCGGCAGCACGTTCCTCTTCATCACGCACGATCAGGAAGAAGCACTCTCGCTGTCCGACCGCATGGCCGTGATGAACCGCGGCGTACTCGAGCAGGTCGGCACACCCAAAGATCTCTACTTCCGCCCGGAAACCCGCTTCGTCGCCGGATTTCTCGGAGCCATTAACTGGATCGACGGAGTCGGCGTGCGGCCCGAGTTCACACGCGTCTCGCGCCAAGCCCCCGCTTCACAGGCGCGCGTGGTGCCTGCCGTTGTCGACAATCTCACCTTCCTCGGCAACTGCTTCCATGTGCAAGCACGACTGCCGAATGGTGAGCAGGTTGTTGCGGAAATTTCCAGGCTTGACGGTGAATATGCCGCCGGCGACCCGGTGCACATGTGGTGGAATCCCTCGGACGAGATACCGCAGCTCATCGACCGGTCGTGAAGCAGCTGCGGCGGTGGTTCCTGGCGCCTGCCGGTGCTGTCCAACTCGGACTGTTCCTCGCGCCGCTGAGCATTATCGTTGCGTACAGCGTCCTTTCACGAGGCGTCTACGGTGGAGTCATCCCCGAGTTCACAACGGAAAACTTCGTCCGGCTTTTCGACCCTCTTTACCTTCTGATCTTCTTCCGCACGGTCGTCATGGCCGCTGTTGCGACGCTCGGGTGCCTGATTTTCGGCTTCCCCCTTGCGCTGTTCATCTCGCGCGCACAGCGACACCGCAACCTTCTGCTTCAGCTCGTGATCCTTCCCTTTTGGACTAGCTTCCTCGTCCGCACCTACGCCTGGATGTTCCTCCTGCGCGACACGGGGCTCGTCAACACGACGCTGATCAGCATCGGTCTCATCCGCGAACCTCTGCCGCTGCTCTACAACGATTTCGCCGTTTTCGTGGGCTTGGTGTACGGCTATCTGCCGTTCGTCGTCCTCCCGCTCTACGCCACTTTGGAGCGCCTCGATCCGACGCTGCTCGAAGCGGCTGCCGACCTCGGTGCGAAACCCTGGACCGCGCTGACTCGCATCACCATTCCCCTGTGCGCCCCTGGCTTCCGCGCCGCCGCGATACTCACCTTCATCCCCTGCCTCGGCGCGTATCTGACGCCCGATCTGCTCGGCGGCAGCAAGACTGTGATGGCGGGTAATCTCATCCAGAACCAGTTCACGACTGCTCGCGATTGGCCCTTCGGATCCGCGGT
>DASQVJ010000111.1:0-8365 GCA_035640835.1 Bryobacteraceae bacterium | reverse complement strand
TAGTGCCGCGAATACTCGGTCAGCAACTCGACATAAAAGCTTCTGTCTTCATCACGATAGAAAACCTTCTGTCGATAGTTGCCTCGTTGCGTCACATGGTGCGCAACTCCCGGAATGATTACCCTCAGTGGACGTGGCATCCGGATGCTTAGTGCCCCAAGCACCCTTCTGCTCTCACCCCAATTCGGGAGTTCGGGTCTCTGACACCGAATTCCACCCACACCGAATTCCACCCACCGAATTCCACCTGACACCGAATTCCACCGACACCGAATTCCACCGCCCCGAATTCCCACCGAATTCCGAGAGACATCGAATTCCACCACAAACGTGTTTTTCATGGATAGATCGGTATTCCCGCCTCACACAAGAGCTCAATGCACGAACGAAGCCTCGCACGGCAGCCGCTGCCTAGGTAATAAAAAGGGCCGCACCAAACGTGCGACCCATACGATCTTTGAAAACTGAATCTCAGCGCGCCCGCAACAAGCGCACAGCCTCACTGCGGGCGGCGTGCCGACTGTTGCTGGCGCATTTGGTCTTGGCGCTGCTTGTACGACGTGTATGCTTCGGGGCTGATCCGAGCCTTCAAGTAATCCTCGTACTCCTTGATGAGCGCCGGATCTTTGGGCGAACCGTAAATCTCCGTCGATTTGTACTTGCCTTCGTCGAACTTCTTCTTCGTCCACTCATCGTGTACATGCGTGATCTCGGCTTCATCCACGATCTGCTGCACCAGGTGAGGCGGGATGAAGAAGACTCCCTCGCGATCGCCAAACACAACGTCCCCAGGCATCACAGTAGCCTTGCCGATGCGAACAGGAACATTGATGCCCGTGACCATCACATTGTTAATCGCGGGAGGAACGGCGTCCCGATAATAGCCCGGCATGCCGAAGCTCCCGATGCCTTGAAGATCGCGAATAGCCCCGTCGATCACAAAGCCGTTACCGGTCGTCTTCCACACATAATAGGCAAGATTGTCGCCGACGATGCCGCCCGCGCTTGCGTTGCCGAATGCGTCAACCACGAAAACATCGCCCTTCTGCAGCATGTCGAGCGCCGTCTGGTGCGAAAGTCGAGCACCGCCGTTCTTAGCAGCCCACTCCTTCTGGTCGACCTCCGAAATGTCGGGACGCGAGGGCATTAGCTGCAGTGTCATCGCGCGACCGACCATCGTCTTTCCAGGAGTCAGGATCTGGAAGCCGTCGACATACTGATTCGCGTAGCCACGGCGAACAATGCTCAGGACCTCCTCCGCCGACATTGCCCTGATCTTCTCGAGCAAGGCATCCGGCACCTTAGGACGCCCGTCGGGGAATCGATCGAAGGGATTCTGGGCGGTGTACTTCATCATTTGCTCGCGGGTGAGCGTGTTGACCTGTGCCATTACCACAGGCGCCAGCGCCGCCCACATAACCGCAAGCCTAAGTCCGAATCTCATGCGAAGGTCTCCTTACTTCACTTCTTGATGGGCTGCACCCGGATATTTCGAAACTCGATCCGCTGGTCTTTCTGACACTGGAAGCCGATCAGACCTGAACTGTGTTTGCTGTCCTGCGCATCAAGAATCTTCTTCCCGTTTAACAGGACAACGAAGTGGTCGCCGTTCGCGGTTATGTCGAACTTGTTCCACTGGTCTGGCAGGATCTTGACCGGATCGGCCTTCACTGAACCGACCAGGCTTCCAGTGAGATATCCGGCAGGCTGGTAATCCCAAATCTGCAGCTCGTACCCTGTGACATGCGGCTGACCCTCGGGCTGCGAGCGGAGAAAAACACCGCTGTTTACCTTCTCAGGGCCACGGAACTCGAGCATCAATCGATAGTCGGAGAACGAGTCGTTAGTGCTTATCCAGCTTGGTGCCGTGCCGCCACAGACCAAGGCGCCGTTCTCCACTTTCCAGTCGCCCGTAGTGGTTTTATCGAAGGTGGAGCGGCCTTGCCACCCGTCGAGTGTCCTTCCGTCAAAGAGCAAGCGCCAGCCGTCTTTCTTTTCCTGGCGCGTTAGATCGTTGGCAGCCAGTGCGGTGGACGCAAGCAATAGTGCGAGAGCGAGTGCGCGCATCCGGATTACCATGTGCCCTGCCGCTTGCTGAATGCTCGTCCTTTCTCAGCGGCCGGCGTTTCGCCGCCGGTGCAAATCATCACGCCTTCCTTCAACATGTCGACAACATTGTTCTCGTTGCACGAGTTCAGGAAGAAGAGGTTCGCCTCCTTAGCCGCCTTGAAAACACGCGCGCGGACCTTCTGCATCGCGGGATGCGATTCGCGACTGCCGTCGCCTCGTTGACCTTCCTTCGGCGGCCCGACAAGAAAGAAGCTCTGGTCGCCAGGCCCCCATTCCGCGAAGGCAAGGCCGGGGATACGCGTGGTCTTCTCAGCATTCTCGGCAGCCATCGGAGTCTCGATCTTTACGCCGAGCATCACTTCCCCTTTCTTGTTGAGAGGCCAGACATCGGCTCGGAGCATGTACTCGGTTGGAGAGACACCCCAAATCTGCGATGCGAAGGTGGCGCTCCCGTTGCCTCGGATACCGGTGTCAAGCCCCGCGTGTCTTTCCGCAAACGGATACCGAAGAGACTCGACGAAGATCTTTACGGCCTCGGGGTTCTCAGCATGACATAAAAGAATCCCGTGGACGCCCGCGGCCATCACCTGTTGAGCGACCCAGTAGTTCGCGCGCATCGCGGCCGGGTCTTTGCCGAGGATCGGCAACGTCACGATGACAGCAGGAGTCCGATGGCCCGTGCGCGTCGGTCCGGCATCCACCAGACCACGCATGAAGTCTCGAAGCTCCTTCATGTCGAAGGTGCCGTGCTCCATCTCGTAGTTGATGTAATCGGCCTTGGTCGCGGCCATCTTCTTGCCTTCTTCATAGCCGCCATGACCTCCGGTGTAGTAGATCGGTTGACCGGCTTCGAGCAGTTCGATCGCTCGGTTGATCCGCTTGGGCTTCGCTCCGTCCTGTGAAGCGAGTGGCAGGACGAACAGGGCCGCCGTCAACAGCAGTAGGGGAACTCGATGCATGAATGTAAGTCTCCTCAAAGTCTCGACCTTAGAAAATGTACTTCAACGCGAACTGCATTTCACGCATCGTTCGCGCCGTGGTTACTTTACCGAAAGTTGCTGCGTTTCGGGCATCGGTACTCGGCGGATTCCAGTTCGGGTGATTTGTTGCGTTGAACGACTCCCAACGGAACTGAAGCGAGTGGCTTTCACGGATCCGGATGTTGCGTGTCAGCGATGCATCGATCTGGCTGGTGCCGGGCTTGAACAACACGTTGCGTCCCGCGTTTCCGGCCAAATAGCTCAGGTTGGGATTGGTGCTGTCAAAAGCGGCGGGGTTCCAGAAGTTATCGGCCGATCGGTCCTGAGGAATCGGGCTGATGCCAGTTGCATGAGGAATATTGCCGAGGCCTCCCACCGCGAATGTGTCGCCGATGCTGCCGACGTTCGTGGGTGCGCCGTCCGCAAGCGTGACGATGCCGCCGACTTGCCAGCCGCCGATGATGGCGCCGAGAATCCCTCCGGTGGCAAGCGCTTTGCCTGGTCCGAAAGGTAACTCGTAGATCGCCGAGCCGACGAATCGGCGGCCGATGTGGAATTGCGAGAGTCCGCGTTCAGCGGCCAGGTCGTAGCTGTTTGTCGGCCAGAGCCGGTCGCCCGAATTGGTGCGCAGTGCGCTGCCGCCGTCGATCGCCTTCGACCACGTAAACGAAGCGAGATAGGTGAGACCTCGGCTGAAGCGCTGTTGCAGCTTCGTCGAGAGCGCGTGATAGTTGGAGTTGACGCTCCCATCCACCTGCTGGATGCGATCGTAAGCCGTCCAGGGGCGACGCTGAGCGATGGTGCGGGCATCGTTTGGTCCCGTCTTGAGCACCGCTTGATTGTATGTCCTGAAGCGCTCCAGCTTATGTCCGGAGTTGCCCTGGTAGCCCACTTCCAACATCATTTCGTTCGTGAGCTGTCGTTGCAGGTTAAACAGCCATTGGTGAACATAGGGCGTTCTGCGGCCTACGATGTTGCCGAGGACCTGGAAGGGTCCAAGGCAAGCACCACTCCAGCCGGTGCAGACGAACTGCTCGCGCTGCTCCTTCCAGGGGTCGCTCAAGTTGGCGTTGGGTCTCTCGATGTCGGCAGCAATGAAGCCGCGACCAGCCATGTTGCGGGCCATGTCGAACACAGGATTTCCGGCGTCCTTGGTGTAAAAGAGGCCATAGCCGGTGCGGAACGTCCATCGATCCGAAGGACTATAGGACACGCCGATGCGTGGAGCGAGGTCATTGTTATCGGGATGGACCAGACTGCGTCCGATATACTGATCGCCCGCTTGAACAGGAATGCCGTCGTGGAAGCGGAAGTTCAGGTCCTGGTAGAAGTCGCCTGATCCTGGCCGAGTCAGGATAGGCACGCGCGTCCCGGGCAGCAGCCCATCAGGACCGACCCCCGGGTCAAACATTTGCACGTTCATAATGCCTCGGTACTTGTCATACCAGGGCCGGTTGTTCTCGTACCGCAACCCGACATTTAACGTGAGACGTGGCGTGATCTTCCAGTCATCCTGGACGAACAGGTAGTAAGCGGTTCCGCGAAGCATCGCGTTTGCCGACGCGAGAGCGCGAGCGGACTGGTTCGTTTCGCCGAGCAGAAAGTCTGCGAAGGTATGGCCGGTGGCATTGCGATTCGTCGGATCGAAGGTTGCCTGGCCCGTAAAGATGAACTCGCCGGGAGCCTTCTGATTACCGAAGTTGTTGTAGCGATCGCGCCGGACCTCGCCGCCAAACTTGATGGAGTGTTTGCCGCGAACCATCGACACGCTGTCGACAAACTGGAAGGTGTGATTGCGGGCTACCCATGGATCGCCGCCGCCGAACGAGGCCAAGCCATTGCCGAGCGATATGGCCGGGATACCGAAAAACGCGGGGTGAGCTGCTGTAAGCCCGACGATGCCGAGTTCGCTCTGGATATCCCGCTCGTAAGCGTACTTTCCCACTCGGTCGTTAGCAAAGTTGTTCCATCCGAATCTTGCATCGTGAACCGTCGAAGCTCCCAGCAGAAGGGTGTTGGATAGCATCGCCTGACGAACCGTGGTGAGAGTTCGGGTGCCCTCGGTGGGGAAGGGAGGCGTGTCCTCGGCGAGTTCGTCACCCCAGCTATATCGGGCAAACCAGTTTGAGCGGCTGTTCTGATTCCAGTCCATGCGCAGGTTGAACTGGTCGGCATCCTGTTTACGGGGAGCGTTGAAGACGAAGTTGCGATTGAGTACATCGCCTCCAACGGTCGGTGCCGGATAGAACTCGAAGAGCTTCTGACTGACCGGGTTGAACCGCTGACGAGGAATCACATTGCCGGGAAATGGTGAGGCTGAGACAGCTCGCACTTGGCCCTGCGCGTTGGTTTCGAAGACTCGAGTTGCAGGATCGTAGATGGTCCGCCCCGATGTCGAGAAGTCGCCGGCCCGCATCCTGTCGGTAGCAACCGAGGCTACCCGTTGCACCGTTTTGCGGTCCCGCGTCTGTTCGAAGTTAGCAAGGAAGAAAACGCGATTGCGCAGGACGGGTCCGCCGAACGTGAAGCCATATTGATTGCGGCGGAACGGGTTCTTCTCACCTTCGGATTGCTTCCACTCGCGTGCATCGAGGACCGAGTTGCGGAGGAACTCGAAAGCGGTGCCGTGATAAGCGTTGGAACCTGACTTGGTGGTCGCGCTGATCTGGGAAGTGGCCCTTCCGAACTCGGCGGAGTAAACGCCGGTCTGCACCTTGAATTCCTGAAGCGCGTCGACCGACGGATTAATGATGTAGGAGTTGAAGTTCGGATCGGTGTTCTCGATTCCGTCGAGCGTATATCGGTTGTACTCCAGGCGCTGGCCTGCGATCGAGAACGACGCCTGCGAACGAGCGCCACCCTGAAGGCCTCCGCTTCCTCCAGCCCCGCCCTCCACCGTCACATTGGGGCTGAGGGCGATCAATTGCAGCGCGTTGCGACCGTTGAGCGGGAGCTCGATGATCCGGCGGTTCTCGATGACGGTGCCGAGAGCTGTGCTTTCTGTGGTTAAGAGCGGCGCTCCAGCAACCACCTCTACCTGTTGGGAGACGTCGCCGACTTCCATAGTGAAGTTGATGCGCGCCACCGCGCCGACTTCCAGATCGATGTCTTTGCGGATCCCTGTCTTGAAGCCGGTGTTCTCGGCGCGGATGTCATACAGGCCTGGAACCAGAGATGGCACGGCGTAAACGCCTGACTCGTTCGTGGTCGCCGTTCGAACCTGGTTGGTTGCCGTGCTGACGATCGTGACTACCACTCCGGGCATCACGGCACCGCTGCCGTCAGTGACTACGCCGGTGATTTCGCCAAAGTTTTGCGCTAGCAGAGGAGTTGCAAACGCGAGTGCAAGGAGCGCGAGATGTCTTGACATGAAGCCATACCCCCGGGGCCTGCGGGTCGAGCCCGCAATTGTGGTTTGTGGCCGCAAGCTTATTACTGCTTCGAGGCGGGCAGCAAGTAACAAGAGGTCTGTTACGCAGGCGGTAACGCGACTTTGACATGCCTACAAGACGCTGAATCTGTAACGGTTCGCGATTCAGAACGCTTGTTACGGTTGAGAGTTACGACATCGCCCGAGGAAACGGTTCGCTTCCATCCACTGGTTGTTGAAACAACCTACAATGTGACCAGTCTCATGACGTGCACACAGCGTTGCACTTCTCAAAAGGAGGACGATTATGGCAGCCAACAAACCTCAGAATCCTTCGTCGAATCAGCCTGGAGCAGGGCAGGAAATGGAGCGTTCGTCACAGCGACCGTTAGCCAGACGATCGGGCATGATGGACCCATTCTCCCGGTCGCCCATGGGACTCATGGCGTCAAACCCCTTCGCTATGATGCGGCACATGCAGCACGAAATGGATCGCATCTTCTCACAGGCATTTGGCGGGATGGGCGGAGGCCTCTCCGAGATGGAGGGCACTGGCTCCACCGGTATGGGCATGTGGTCACCTCCCATCGAAGTCTCGGAGCGCGAAGGCAAGCTTAACATTTGTGCGGAGCTTCCCGGCCTCAAGCCCGAGGAGGTCAGGGTCGAAATCACTCCGGACGGTTTGATTATCGAGGGAGAGCGCCGCAGCGAAGACGAATCCACACAGGGTGGCATACGCCGAAGCGAGCGGCGTTATGGACGCTTCTTCCGCTCGATCCCGCTGCCCGAGGGTGTTGATCCCGAGCAGGTACGGGCACAGTTCACAAACGGCCTGCTGGACGTGCAGGTCCCGTTACCGCAGCAGCAGAGCCAACGGCGGCAGATACCGATCCAAACAGGTTCCAGCTCGACCGTTGACACGACGGGTCAAGAAACAAAGGCCCAAGAGGCTAAGAGGTAGAAAGTGAAGCGCGTGGGTGGGGAACGCCATTGCGACCGTTCCCCTAGCGCCCAGAATCCGCTTCAATCTGGCTCAGTAACTTGCGCGCTCCGGCAAATGCGGGGTTGAGCCTGAGCGCCTTCCGTAACGTCTCGAGGGCGGCAGCTGTGTTCCCGGCCTGTGCCTGCGCCACGGCGAGGTTCAGGCGAGCGCTCTCGAGACCCGGATTCTGCTGAAGAACCCGCTCCCATAACGTCATGCTCTCCGCCAATCGTCCTTGTTTTGCGAAGCAGGTTCCGAGATTCACTGCTGGAGCGATAGCCTCAGGGTTGAGACGAACAACCCGCTCGTACAGTGCGCAGGCAGCAGACTCGTTGCGCATCCGGTCGTAAATCTGCGCGAGTTGAGCCGCCACTTTGTCGTCAGCGGGATCAGACTCGTAAGCCTTCTTGAGGAGTTCGAACGCTCGACGACCCAGGGCTGGATTGTTTTCGCGGAGACTCACATCGGCGTACGCCAGCGCCAGATTACGATCCGAAGCAGTC
Organism: Bryobacteraceae bacterium; assembly: GCA_035640835.1. Taxonomy (GTDB): domain Bacteria; phylum Acidobacteriota; class Terriglobia; order Bryobacterales; family Bryobacteraceae; genus DASQVJ01. The sequence goes on along the minus strand of DASQVJ010000111.1, from coordinate 460 downwards.
GCGCCACCGAACGGTACGAGCTCATTGCCGCCCTGAGTTGCAACCGGAGCGCTTGATTGCGGCCGTTTCGGAATGGAGTGGTCGGTATAGACAGCGTGCTGTACGGTCCGCACCGGAGCCTTCGGCATGTGGCAGTCGGCGCAGTTGTCCTTCGCTCGCGCTCTGGCCTCCGCGGATTCAGTGCACGTAGATGTCGTGTGGCACTCGAGGCATTTGCCTCGATAGTAGGTCGCTACTTGCTCGATGCGTGGCTGCGAATGCGGATCGTGGCAAGTGACGCACCAGAGTTTGTCGCCGCTAGCCTTCTTGCAGGCACTTTGCGAGAGGCGCTCCACGTGACTGATCACTGGCGTGTCGCCGGAATTGGCACGAACGAAGATGAGGGAGAAGTCCGAAAGCAGCTTGCCTGGTTGGAACGCAAGTGCGCCTCCGGTCCCTTTCTTCGTGATCTCAGAGACGC
>DASQVJ010000110.1:0-4654 GCA_035640835.1 Bryobacteraceae bacterium | reverse complement strand
CGATCTGTTGCAACACTCGCTGGACTTGTGTTTCTTCTGTATCGACACCTGCCGGAAGGAGACCAGTGAGGCCTAACTCCTCGCGCTCGGCCTCGGTAAAAGCAGTGGACTTGTTGAGTTGTGGATCGCGCAGGAGCTCGATCCCTCGATTCGTAAGGACTGGACTTTCAGCAATCATATAGATGTTTCCTTTCGTCTTTGGAGTTCTCTGGCAGCCTGTTAAACGGCTCGTTTGAAGAAGTGGGCAACCTTGTGGCCCGTTTCGTCGGTGCAGTAGATTGCAGTGGCTTCTGCCCCATGGACAGCTGTTTGCTCCAGGAAGTGGAGTGTATGCTCGGTTCCGTCAACGGCTCTAATGACGATAGTCTTTGTGGCGGCGTCCAGCTTGCGGACCTCGCCCAGCAACACGCCGTGGTGCTCCTCAACCGCCTGGGCCGACCAGCACAAGGCCAGCGTCATCAGGGCCAGGATCACCCAGAAACGCCGGTCCGTCCGTGTATCGTTGGGTTTTGGTTTTGTGTGCGCAGGAGCCCGATCCCTGATTCATGAGGGATCGTTTTGTTGCGATCACGCTTGTCAATATGTATGTCCTTTCGTCTCGGGCAGGATGATGCACTCTGCGGTCCATTCGTCATCGGCCGGCGCTTATGCTGAACAATCAACGGGATTGGCCACTTTGTTCGAAAAATTCGATGCGCGCTGATGATATGAACGAGTCGTGAGACTGACACCCTAGTCAGTCATCCGTCACTGCTCTGTAGATTCACGCACTCGTGACGCGTTCGGCTGCACCTCCGCACCATGCATTCAGCCGAGCTTCATTGCGGAACCTGGATTGGCGCGGCAAATGCAAGTGTCTGTAACGCGGTGAAGTGTTGTCGGACGACGCAAGCGATATGCCCCAACTTGAGTGCACACTATCCACTGGCCTGCGGCAGCTGCTGCAGGACCATCCGAAAAGGACCCGGCAGTCCGTGGCGCACGTTGTCAGTGAAGCTCTCGCCCAATACTCTGATGTCGCTCATCACGCGGTGCGAGTCAGAACGCTTCGGGAACACGGCAATCTCGGATTAGGCACCTTTGAAGATCTCGATGGCGAGCTGGTGATCGTGGATGGGCACTTCTTTCAAGTACGATGCGACCGTTCGGTACAGGAAGTCGATGAGGATATTCTGAGCCCGCTTGCGGTCATCACGCTGTTGTCCCCTGAACCTGCAATCACGCTGCATGAGTGTCGAAATATCGGCACTCTGAGTTCCCGGTTCGACAGCCTTCGCCACTCCGACAACGTCTTCTTTGCGCTAAGGGTGGGTGGAACACGCCGCACTTCCGGAAACGGAGGATTTCCTTCAAGCCGATCTGCGCCGGGACCCGGCCGCGGATCTCGCGCAAGCGCCAGCCTATTGATCAAGAGCCAGGAGGCACACCCAACTAGCGCGCGAAGACCATCAGCTCACCGAAATGGTTCATCCCGACGCTCTGAACGAGGAACTTACTAAAGGAGAAATGAACTTGGCTACGACCGCAACTGAAACCATAAACCGCGAACCATCGCCACGGGACTTAAAAAACGGCCTGTTCATACCCTGCTACATCGACATGGTGTACCCGCAGGTTGGGATAGCAACTTTGGAGCTTTTAGAGAGATTTGGGCTGGATGTGGACTATCCGCTCAACCAGACTTGCTGCGGGCAACCGATGTCCAATAGCGGCGACGAGCGCAACGCTGCTGCAGCGGAGCGCCTCTTTGTCGAGAATTTCAAGAGCTACGACTGCATTATTGGACCGGCTGGAAGCTGTGTCAAACAGGTGCGGTGCCACTTCGACAAACTCGAACAGACTGATGACGTGAAGCACGTCCGGCAACACACCTATGAGTTAGTCGAATTCCTTCACGATACGTTGAAAGTCGACTCCTTCCCCTGGGCAGAGTTCCCGCACTCGGTCGCAATTCACAACAGTTGTAGTTCCATTCGCGGTCTCGGAATCGCCAAGCCATCCGAGATCATGGGCGCTCCCTTCAATAAGACGGAGGCGCTGCTTTCGAAGGTGAAAGGGCTGGTGCTCGTCCCTGTAGACCGGCCGGATGACTGCTGCGGCTTTGGCGGCACGTTCTGCGTCACGGACGAAGCTGTCTCGGCCCGTATGGGGCTCGAGAAGATCCACGATCATCTCCGGCACGGAGCCGAATACGTGGTGTCGCCTGATATGTCGTGCCTGATGCACCAACAAGGCGTCGCGCGGCGGGCAGGCCTCGATCTGAAGTACATTCACGTCGCACAAGTACTGAACGGCGGACCATTCTAATCGAGGAGCTTCATACAATGAGCAACACTACTCAGGTCGACCCCGCGGCGAACGCCGAATTATTCATCATTCGCGATCAAATCCACGAGCCGATGCACGATCGTTTCCTGTGGGGAACGATGATGCGGCGTGACCAGGAGGCGGCGGCTATTCCGGAATGGGAGCAGCTGCGGGAGCTTGCGTCGAAAATCAAGGAACATACGCTCACACACCTCGACCGATACCTGGAAGAGTTCGAAGCGAATGCCACGAGACGTGGCGCGCACGTCCACTGGGCCGTTGATGCCGCCGAGCACAATGACATCGTCTACTCCATCCTCCACGACCACGGCGTGAAGGAGCTGATCAAGAGCAAATCCATGCTCCAGGAAGAATGTGCGATGACGCCCTTCCTCGAGAACCGCGGAATCAAAGTCATCGAATCGGATCTGGGTGAACGAATCCAACAACTCGACGGTCAACCGCCCAGCCACATTGTGTTCCCGGCCATCCACAAGACACGCCAGGACGTGGCTCAGCTATTCGCGAGAACTATCGGTACCGACCCCAACAATGATGACCCGCACTTTCTCACTGAAGTTATGCGGAACAACGCTCGTCCCAGATTTCTGGCGGCAGGAGCCGCGATGACGGGCGGCAATTTCGCTATCGCCGAAACGGGGACCTTCGTGGTTTGCACAAACGAGGGCAACGCCGACATTGGCGCTTCCGTGCCCCCGCTGCATATTGCGAGCATCGGGATCGAGAAGATGATCCCGCGGGTGGAGGACATGGGCGTGTTTCTGCGTCTGCTGGCGCGAAGTGCGGAAGGAGCTCCGCTCACTCAATATTCCTCTCATTTCACCGGGCCGCGAAAAGGCGGCGAACTGCATATCGTGCTGGTTGACAACGGGCGGAGCCGCCGGCTTGGTATGCCTGATTTTTGGCATTCCCTGAAGTGTATTCGCTGCGGCGCTTGCATGAACACGTGTCCCGTTTATCGTCGCAGCGGCGGCCTGTCTTACGGCGCAACCTATTCAGGTCCCATTGGCGTGATCCTCGACCCGACATTCGATGAATTTAAATACAGCGAGCTGCCGTTCCACTCGACATTGTGCGGCTCCTGCTCGGAAGTTTGCCCGGTGAAGATCGACATTAGCGACCAGATATTCAAGTGGCGCAGGGTGATGGCAAATAAGGGCTACCTGCCGTTGGTAAAGCGCCTTTCGTTCGCAGTCGCCGGCCACATGTTCGGCCATCCCGCGGAATACCATGCCATTGAATCGGTTGCCGGACCAGCGATGGACGTTGTGCCAGATTTTCTCCTTTACAACCGATCTTTAAATCCCTGGGGACGCGATCGGCAGATCCCGCAACTTGCGAAGCAGACTTTCCGCGAGTGGTACCTCGCAAATCGGAGCAAACATGCAAACGGTCACAACTAGTCGTGAAGCGATTCTGAACGCAATCCGGGACAATCTCCCGAAGCAATCCGTCGAGCATCCGGGCATTCCGACGTTTCAATGGCTGGGTGGTCCCCTGAAGCCCGCATTTGTAGCACATCTCCAAAAAGCCGGAGGAGCGGCTCACGACGTCGGGAGCGTGGCGGAAGCGGAGGCCAAAATAGTTGCCCTGCATCCTGGGGCAAAGGTGGTCTGCTCTGCTGTGCCCGAAATAGCCGGCACACGCCGCGTACAAACAGCTCACGATCCACATGAACTCGCGGATGTAGACGTGGGTGTCATTCGCGCACAGTTCGGCGTGGCGGAGAGTGGCGCTGTCTGGATTACGCAGGAGGACCTTATCGTTGACAGCCTGGCTTTCTTATCCCAACATCTGATCATTCTGCTCGACCCGCAACAGATCGTCCCGGATATGCATGAAGCTTACCGTCGGGTACGGCTGAACGAGACAGCCTACGGGTGCTTCATGATGGGCCCTTCGGCGACAGCAGATGTGGAAGCCACGTTGGTGCACGGCGCTCAAGGAGCGCGTTCTCTGAATGTTTTCTTTTTTACCGGGAAGTGATTCCGTATGAATTCAGCGCTCGCCGTACACCGGCTCCACTTCGCATTTACGATCACCTTTCACTACCTCTTTCCGCAACTGACGATGGGCTTAGCGTTGCTGATCGTTGTTCTGAAGTGGCTTGCCCTGTTCAAGCACGACGAATCGTACAACAAGGCAGCCCGCTTCTGGGCGCGAATCTTTGCCGTCAACTTCGCTATGGGCGTGGTAACCGGCATTCCCATGGAGTTCCAGTTCGGCACAAACTGGGCAGCATTCTCAAAGACCGCCGGGGGCGTGATCGGTCAGACCCTGGCCATGGAGGGCGTATTCTCGTTCTTCCTCGAATCGTCATTTCTGG
>DASQVJ010000109.1:0-8139 GCA_035640835.1 Bryobacteraceae bacterium | reverse complement strand
TATCACCTCGAACCGAATATCAAGGACGGCCCCGGAGGCGTTCGCGACTTTCACCTCCTCCGTTGGCTCGACACGCTCCGAAACAACCCACACCCCCTCGACCCCTCGCTCACCGAAGCCTGGCGATTCCTCGCGGCAGTGCGCTCTGAACTCCACTTCAGCACGAACCGCGACTCGAACCAGTTAACGTTCGAATTACAAGAGGCACTCTCGCCGCAAACCGCGGCTTGGATGCGCGACCTCTTTCGCCACCTGCGGACGATTCACCGCGCCACCCTTCGCAGCCTCGAAGCGGCCGAGGAAGTTGCTGCCGGCGGATTGCTCCAGCAGTTCCGCGATTGGCGATCCCGCGTCTCCAACGCCGAGTTCACCGTTGGACGCGAGCGTATTCTCTTCCGATCACCACAAGCACTCGCGCAGGACCCCCAGCTTCTTTTCCGATTGTTCGAGTTCGTGGCCCATCACGGCCTGCCCCTCGCCCCGGATACCGAGAAGCGCGTTGCCGAGCACCTGCCTAAACTCCGTCGCTGGCTGACCGACGAGCCCCCGCTCTGGCCGACGCTCCGAACCATCTTCAAAGAACCACACGCCGCACTTGCGATCCGCGCGATGCACGAAACCGGAGTGCTCGACACCATCTTCCCCGAGCTCAGCCTCATCGACTGCCTGGTTATCCGCGACTTCTACCATCGCTATACCGTCGACGAGCACACCTTCGTCGCGATCGAGAAGTTGTTGGCTTTGCGCGACCAAAAAGACGACAAGCGCTCCGGGTTCGCCGACCTCTTTTCGGAAACGGACGCCATCGACTTGATCATCCTCGCGCTTCTCTTCCACGATTCCGGTAAGGGCGCACCAACCACGGATCACTCGCGCGAGTCGTCCCGGCTCGCACAACGCGCTTTCGCCCGCATCAAACTGCCTGAGGACGCGAGCCAGCGCTGCCTGTTCCTCATCGAGCAGCACCTCATCCTGTCCGAGTTAATGACCTCGCGTGACCTCAGCGATCCCGATACAGTGGCCACCGCCAGCCGCAAAGTCGGAACCATCGAACGCCTGCGGGACCTGACCCTTCTCACCTTCGCCGATAGCAGCGCCGTCAATCCCGACTCCATGACTTCATGGCGTGCCTCGCAGCTCTGGCGCCTGTACCTGGTCACTCACGGCGAGCTCACCCATGAGCTCGACATGGACCGCATCGCCGCCACAACCGATCCGAATCTCGAAGCCTTCCTTGATGGATTCCCCACTCGCTACACACTCACGCACAACGAAGTGGAGATCCGATCGCACGCTCAGCTCGAAGCAAAGGCTCGCCATACAGGAGCTGCTGTAGAGATCCGCCGAACCAACGGTTTTTACGAAGCAGCCATTGTCACCAGTGATCGGCCGCGTCTGTTCGCCGCGCTCGCGGGTACGCTTTCGGCATTTGGTTTGAACATCCGAAGAGCCGAAGCCTTCGCAAACAACCGCGGAATCGTTCTCGATACCTTCGTGTTTGAGGACCCTCTTCGAAACCTCGAACTGAACCCATCTGAAGTCGATCGTCTGAAGGAGATGCTCTTAAAGTCCGCGCAGGGCAAACATGACTTCGAGAAGATCCTGCGCAATCGGAAACCCAAGCCTCGCCCCAGCAGCAGTAGTCGCATACGCCCCATCGTCTCCGTCCGACCCGGCCGCTCCGGCAACTCGCTTATCGAAATCGTTGCCGAAGATCGCCCCGGACTCCTCTACGACCTTGCATCTGCGATCGCCGAATCCAATTGCAGTATCGACACTGTCCTCATCCACACGGAGGCTCACAAAGCGATCGATGTGTTCTACATCTCGCAGCAAAACGGACCCATACCCGAGCCCGTAAGTGTCGATCTTAAGGCCAGGCTGCTCGACATTTGCACCGCGCCCCGCTGACCATGTAACGTCTATGTAAGATCACGCGCTAATTTAGCAAGGGCATCATGTCGATTGAAAAAGGTCAAACTAGACGTGTCTTCCAAGTAGGCGCCATTTATGGGCTATGGGCACTCATAACGGGAGCACTCGCGCTCCCGGCCGCCATTTACCTCCTCAGTCCCCTTCGTTCCAGGTCACGATCCGCTTGGACCGATCTTGGCGAAGTCGGGCAGTTCAAACCCAATCAACCGGAAGAAGTCGTTTTTCGGCGTAATCGCGTCGATGGTTGGAAGGTCTCGAGCGAAAAGGTCTCTGCCTGGGTCGTGAACTCCGGCAAGGAGCTGATCGCCTTTGCTCCGAGTTGCACGCACCTCGGATGTGCCTACCACTGGGACCAGAAGAACGGAAACTTCCTGTGTCCTTGTCATACCTCCACTTTTGGTCTTGATGGGAAAGTGCTGACCGGTCCCGCGCCCCGGCCACTCGATCGCTTCGAGACCAAAACCGCTGGAGGTCACTTATTGCTCGGTGAAGAATTGATTCAAAGCGAAAGCTAATAACTGCAGTTTCGAAGGGACATCATGCGCGGACTCATCCACTGGCTGGAGACCAGAACCGGTCTCCCTGGAGCCATTCAGCACTTTCTCTACGAAGACATCCCAGCCTCCTCCGGATGGCATCAAGTGCCTGGGAGCGTAGCGGCTTTCCTTTTCATGGTGCAGATGTTCACCGGCATCATGCTCGCGTTCAACTACGCGCCGACACCCGGTGAAGCCTACAACAGCCTTCGGTTCCTGGTTACCGAGATCACCGGAGGCAAGCTCATGCGCGGCCTTCATCACTGGGGCGCGAGCATGATGATCGTCGTCGTTGTGCTCCACATGATTCAGGTGTTCATTTGGGGCGCTTACAAGAAGCCCCGCGAGGCCACTTGGATCCTTGGTGTCGTTCTGCTCCTATTCACTCTCGCCTTCGGTCTTACCGGGTATCTTCTGCCTTGGGATAACCGGGCGTACTGGGGAACAGTCGTAACCACCCAGATCGCCGCCTCAGCCCCCGGACTCGGACCATACGTTCTTCGACTCCTCGGTGCAGAATCCGGTGTCGGAGCAGTCACCTTCGCTCGTTTTTATGCGGTACACGTCCTTTTGTTGCCGCCGTTGACGATAGGCCTGATTGCCGTTCATATCTACCTGGTCCGCAAGCACGGTGTGGCACCTGTTCCGTCTGATGAAGCGGTGCCTCCGAAGAAGTTTTACCCGGGACAGGTCTACAAGGACACCGTCGCCATCTTCGTCACGTTCTTGATCCTGTTCCTAGCGGCCGCATTTGCCCAGGTCCCACTAGAGCGCATCGCCGACCCGACCGACACCAGCTACATCCCGCGTCCCGAGTGGTATTTCCTCTTCCTCTTTCAAACGTTGAAGTTCTTCGAAGGGCCACTTGAGGTCATCGGCAGCGTCGTCCTCCCGACGCTCGCGATCATCACGCTGTTTTTGGTTCCGTTCATCGACCGAACCAAACTCGCGTCCGTGCGTCAGCGCACCACTGCGATAGGAGTGGTCGTTTTTGCCGCTGTCGGATGGACGGCGCTGACCGCGGCCGCCATTCGATCAACTCCGCCAACTCCATCGCAAAACGTGCTGGCTGAAGGACCTGTCGAGAAATGGCAGCAGCTCTCACCCGTGGAACTGGCGGCTATCGGCTATTTCCGCAAAGAAGCTTGCAATTCCTGCCACGACCATGATGGCCCCGCCGCGAATCTCGCCGCCGTAACCACCAAGCGCGACGCCAAGTGGATTGTTGAGCACTTGAGGAACCCGGACAAGACTTCTGGAAAAGCGATGGGCAATGTTGCTTTGACATCGGCACAACAAAATGCACTCGCCATGTTCCTGACCAAGCTAACGCCCGAGAACGCCTCACAGCTGGAGGCAGCCCCGGCCTTCGCGGTCGAAGGCGCCATGATTTATCAACAGAATCAATGCGGCGTGTGCCACACGGTCAACGGAGTTGGCAGCAAGCTGGGCCCGTCGTTGAACGGACTCAGCGGACGGCGGAATCGTGAGTGGGTCGAACAGCATTTCGCCGATCCACAGAAGCTGTCGCCTGGTACCACCATGCCTCCGTACAAATTCAGCAGCCGCGATCTCGACCGGATCACGTCCTACGTTCTTGCGCTACCGTAGGCTTGGATCATGCCTCTTGTTTACGTCACGGAAGAGGAAGTCAAGCGCCTTCTCCCCATGCGCGAATGCATCGCCGCTATGCGGCGCTGTTTCGATGCACTAGCCGCCGGTGCCGCGATCAACCAACCACGGCGCCGGCTCGTGTTGCCGACCGGGTCCATGCTCCACAGCATGGCGGGAGCTTACGACCGCTACTTTGGAACGAAAGTCTACGCCACGAATCCTCGCTATGGCGCGGACTTCACGTTCCACCTTTACGATGCGGATACCGCCGAGCACCTCGCGCAATTCGAGGCGAACCATCTTGGCCAGATCCGAACCGGCGCGACGACGGGTTATGCGATCGATCGCCTGGCCAAAGCCGACGCTCGAGTTCTCTCGATCATAGGCTCCGGGTTCCAGGCGAAGACGCAACTCGAGGCCGCGATCGCCGTGCGTCCCATTCAGGTTTTAAAGGTTTATAGCCGCAAGCCGGAGAACCGTCAGAAGTTCGCCGAAGAGGCGAGCGAACGATACGGCATCTTCGGTGTGGTGTGCAGCTCTCCGGAGGAAGCTCTTGATGACGCCGACATCCTCATCACGGCAACGTTCTCTGGAAAGCCTGTTTTTCACGGAGGTTGGGGCAGGGGACCCCTGCTGGTCTGCGCGATGGGCTCCAACCACCCCGATCGCCGCGAGCTGCCGCCCGAGCTGATCAGGGAGGCGAATCTGTTGGTTGCGGACGACGTCGAGCAGGCTCGCCTGGAAGCAGGCGACTACCTCTTAGCGCTGAGCGAGAACGACTGGGCTCGGGTGAAGCCTCTGACCGAGGTCACCGGTCCTGTGGACGGTCTCGTGGTGTTCAAATCGGTCGGTTTGGGGGTGGAAGATGTGGCCGCAGCAGCGCAGATTTACGACAAGCTGAAAAATGTACCTACTCTTGGGCGCTGAGCTGAGTTTCTGAGTCGCGCCAGGCGCTGATCTTCAGGCGCCTGCAGACCCAGCAGAGCTGTTCGGTCGAATTAGGAGCCGCTTCCGAGCTGCAGATGACGCAGCGGGTGGCCTTCCCTTTATCCTCCTCCGCAGCTTGGGCCGCGGAGGCAGGGCTTTCGGTTTCCACCACTTCGTCGTCGACGGGCGTCGGTATGGGTTTGCGTTTCATCCGGAACTTCTTGTCTTTACTATAGAACAATTTGGCCATTTAGGCCGCGCGATCCATGCGGATCACATAAGCCGCGTCCAGCGACGACTGGCAGCGTGGGCACCGCTGTCCCGCCGTCACTTTTGCCGCCCTCGGGAAGAGGGTGACCATCGCGTCCACCGTGTGGGTACACATTGGACAGTAGACCCGGCCCTTTTCCTCCAGGACGTTTGGCTTTTTGGTGATTGTCATTGTTGTCGCCATATCCACTTTCCTCCATCTCCTCTCGGAGAAGTCACTTCAATGACGCAAACCACGTGCCAAAAGATTCGCCCTCTGGTGGGTCTTATCCGTGTTTATCCGTGTTCATCCGTGGCTAAACAGCGTCAGAACCGCCGCACATCGCAAGCCCGAGCGAACACTTGCACCCGCCTTCCAACTTCTACTGACGGCGCACACGCCCCGTGTACCTCCACTCGCAACCCTCGCTCCGTACGAACCCTCGTCACGACATGCGTCCCGAGATCGAAACACTCTTCCACGCCACCAGTCAACTCCACCACCTCGCCGCCCGGATCCGTGAACGAGAGTCGCTGAGGTCTCACATACATCCCCTCCGCCCCGAACAGCTGCCACCCGAAGAATCGCGCGACAGCTTCAGACGCCGGATCCTCCACGAAGTCCCGGATCCCTCCACGTTGCGCCAGCATTCCGTCGAGCAGCAGCCCGATCTCGTCCGCAACCTGCGCCGCCTCCTGCTGATCGTGCGTCACGAACAGCGTGGTCACGCCGGTCGACCTTTGCACACTCCGCAACAAGTCCCGCATCTCCCCCCGAAGAGACTCATCGAGCGCCGCAAAGGGCTCGTCGAGCAGCAGAAGCTGAGGTCGAATCACGAGGGCTCGTGCTAACGACACCCTCTGCTCCTGCCCTCCCGACAGCTCATGGGGACGCCGGTTTTGCAACCCCTCGAGCTGCATCAGCCCGAGCACATCCGCAACTCGCTTCGCAATCTCGTCTCTTGATACTCCGCGTATGGTGAGCCCGAACGCCACGTTCTTCGCGACCGTCATGTGCGGGAACAGCAGGGGCTTCTGAAAGACCGCCGCTGCCTCACGCCGCTCCGCAACGACGCCCTGCATAGAGCGCCCGTGGATGCGCACCTCGCCCGACTCCGGCTCAATGAGCCCTGCAACGACACGCAGCAGAGTCGTCTTGCCGCAGCCCGATGGTCCAAGCAAGGCAAGCACCTTGCCTCGCGCGATTTCGAACGAAATGTCGCGCAGCACAGGCTTGCCGCCATAACCTGCCTGGATGTTCAGCAACTGCAGACCAGGGCTCAACGCCGCAGCACCTGTTCCCGCCAGTCTTTCTCGAAGCGCGTCAGATACTCCGCATGTGGCTCGGGCAGAAAGTGTGCCGACAACTCCTGATCGCTCAACGTCGCGACTCCTCTCGGGAGCCGTTCCACTTCTTCGCGCTGACTCGCAGTCAGTAGTTGCAGGTCGAGTGGAAACGAAGTCTTGAGCACTCTCGAGAACTCGACCGCGCTCTCGAACGATTGCAGGTAGTTGATCGTTGTCAACGCTCCGCTCGGGTTCGGCGAATTGAAGGGAATCGCCAGATAGTTGTAGTTCCCCAGAGTTCCCGGCTGCAGGACGAACGTGCGCGTGGTCGCCGGGAATTCGCCACGCTCGATGCGCACAGAGGCGAACGCCGGTCCATAGCTCATTGAGAAATCGACCTCTTGATTCGCGAACAGTCTGTCGAGTTCACGCCCTGTCGATGGATAGGTCTCTCCTTGCCGCCAAAAGAACGACGACGCGTTGCGCAGGGCTGCAAGAGCCTTCGCTGACGCTCGCGAATACAAACTCTCGTCGAAGCGATCCATCGACGCCCCTTCGGCGAAGTGCACCAGACAATGACGCACGAACGCTGACCCGTTGAAGTCCGGAGGCGGCACATGCGTGAACCTCCCAGGATGCGTGCGGATCCACGTCAGCAACTCGGGAACACTCCTTGGCACCTGCTTCAGCCGGGCCGAGTCGTAAGCAAACACGAAGTGAGCTCTCTGCCACGGCGCCTCAAAGTCGTCAATCTCCGTTCCAAAGTCGCGCGCTCGGGCAGTTGCGGGATACAGATTGTTATTGGGCAAAGCACTCCCGAAAGGCCCCCACAGCACGCGCGCCTCTTTGGCCAGTCGGAAGTTCTCGCCATTGATCCAAAGCACATCGAGCGAGCCCTTCCGCTCACTCTTCACGGCCTTCTCATCGATCAGCTTGTTCACCGCTTCCACCGTGTCCGAGAAGGGCACGATCGTCAACGCGACATCGAACCGCTTCTTCAGAGTTTCGGCCACCGAGCCCCGGAACAATCGGTTGCGTTCCTGATCGCCTCCCCACATGCCGAACGACACGCCGGTTCCCCGTGCACGAGCCTCCACCTCGCTCCAGCTTTGCGATCGCAGATCAGCAGGGCGCAAATCGCGTTTGGAGGAATGATTCCGTTTACAACCGGCTGCGGCGGCCGGCAAAAGCAGCACGTGGCGACGGGAAAGAAGCATTAGCCTCGCAAATACTTTGATGCAAAGCCAAACACTAGCACGGGTGGAAGGAGGAACAGCACCGCAAGAGCAGCCGAGGTCGCTTCATCCCCGCTCCTCTGAAACGCAACCACCTCGAGAGGCAGCGTGAGCACGTGCCCGCCGCCGATCAACAGCGTCAGCAGGTACTGATTCCAGGAGATCAGGAACGCCAGTGCGAACGCCGCCGCAATGCCTGGGGCGATCAGCGGGATCAGCACGCTCCGCCAAACCTCAAACACGTTGGCCCCGAGCGTCCGCGCTTGCCATTCGAGCTGAGGGTCGATGCGGCGAAAACTGTTCGTCAATACCAGCACCGCATAAGGCAGCGCCGGAACGATGTGCGCGAGACCCAC
>DASQVJ010000108.1:0-4124 GCA_035640835.1 Bryobacteraceae bacterium | reverse complement strand
ATTCCGCCACAGGTCATGGGTGATGTCCGTACCGGTCGCGAGCTTGTAATAGCGATGCGAGTAGTAATCGGTCCACCCGGAATAGAACCCGAAGAACTCGTCAAAGCCCTGGGACATCGGTCGACTTTGAGGGGCGCTTCCAAGATGCCACTTCCCGACTGCTCCGGTGCGATATCCGGCACGCCTTAGCAGCGACGCCACTGTGGTCTCGTTCGCCCGCAGGCCATCGATATCGAACTTCGCGGAGGAGTCGAGCACATCCACAACCCCCGTGCGTTGGGGATACTTGCCCGTCAGCACCGACGCCCGGGAAGGGGAGCACACCGGACTCGAGCTGTACCAGTTGGTAAACCGCGCCCCGCGCTCCGCTAGCCTGTCGATATTCGGTGTCTTTACGTCCTTCGCGCCATAGCACCCGACATCGCCGATGCCTTGATCGTCCGTATAGATAATCAAGAAGTTAGGCCGTCGGTCGGGAGCCTGTGCCTGGATACTCGCAGCTGAAAACGGAAGGGTCTTCAGCAACGTTCTGCGGCTGAGCACACTGGCATGCTATCATGACTGAGTAAACGGCCCACCTTTGTCTGCCGGACGTGTGTACCTTCCGTGCTAACTTGGTAAGAGTCGTAACTTCCCGCAGGAAATCATTATGCCGAAGCTGAAGACCCATAAGGGTGCGTCTAAGCGGTTCAAGAAGACCGGCACGGGCAAGATCGTGCGCCGTAAGGCGTTTGCTCGCCACATTCTAAGCAGCAAGTCGCGCTCTCGTAAACGTCGCCTGACCCAAAGCGTGGTTGCCGATGCGGCAGACCAGCAGAAGTTGTCGGGCATGTTGCCGTACTAGTTTTTTCAAGGAGTGCGAACGGTGCGCGGGGCACGTGCCCGTCATCGCCTCCGATTCCTGGACCGTCAGGTCCGCATTTCATTCAGGAGAACAAACGTGCCAAGAGTTAAAAGAGGAACCCATCGAGTAGCATCGCGCCGCAAAGTCCTACAGCGCGCGAAAGGTTTTTTTCTCACCAAGAGCAAGCTGCATCGAGCCGCTCAGGAAGCCGTCGAGAAGGCTCTCCGGTATGCCTACGTCGGCCGCCGGCTCAAGAAGCGTGACTTCCGCCAGCTCTGGATTATCCGCATCAGCGCTGCCTGCAAAGCGAACGGCCTGTCGTACAGCAAGTTCATGGGCGGACTCAAGAAGGCCGGTATCGGCCTCAATCGAAAGATGCTCTCTGAGATCGCCATCAGCGACGAGTCTGGATTTCAAACTTTAGTTGAAAGAGCGAGGACAGCACTAGGCCCGGTTCAGTAATATAGCGTTCATGGCCACTAGTACCAGCGTCCCGGTCACCGAAGATACCGATTCCCTCGCCAGTTTGGAAGAGCGCATCAATCGCGCCGTTCAGTTGGTTTCACAACTGCGGCGCGAGAAAGAAGGTCTCGAAAAGCACATAACGTCCCTCGAGGCCGAAAAGACGGCTGTCGAAGAGCAGGTGATTGAGCTCCAGGCTCGCAACGAAAGCCTTACCGAAGAAATCTCCGGTCTGCGCTCCGAGCGCAAGCAAGTACGCACTCGCATCGAGAAGCTGCTCGGTCAAATGGACCTGCTCAGCGCCAGTTAGGGAGTTTCGCCACCTCGTGCAGGCCACTCCCGAAAAAAAACCGGTTCGAGTCAACATCTACAACAACACCTACTCCCTTCTCTACGCAGGCGACCCCTCTGACCTCGAAACCGCTGCCAACGAAGTGGACGAGCTCATGACAACCATCGCCAAGGCAGGAAACTACGACTCGACGCGCATCGCCGTGTTGGCCTGCCTTCATCTTCAAGAGCGGTTGCAGACCCTTGAGCGTGACCTGCGATCGCTCAAGAGCCTGGTTGACGATCGTACGCGGCACCTTTCGGTCCTTCTCGATCAAGTTATCGAGGAAGACACGGAGCCCACGCACGGCGGATAGTCCGTCCCGAGTCACCTCAGCTAACGAGAAATTCGTTGCAGCCCTGGTTCGTTTTGCCCTATATTGAACGAACAGGGCTCGAGGCTCTGTTGTACCTATGTTCACTACCGCCGACATCACTCGAATCTCGAACAATCGCTTCGTGGATGTGACCACTGGTGTCGGGTATCGACCTGCGGCACTCGCGCCAGACCTCGCGCACATGCGCGTACGTTAAGGCGCCTCTCCAGCTGCGAAATCTGAAGATTCCTAAGTTTCTGTAACGCCCTCGAGCGGTCGTCATTGTCCCATCGGGACACGCTCCTCGCTCGATCAAAACGTTACTCAACCGCACGTTTGAATGCCCCCGGACCCGTCCCGGGCATGCGCTGAGGAGGCGCGAACCCATGTCTGCAAGCGCCACAGTCACACCGCGATCATCCTTGTGGGCGTCGCTCAAGGAGGCGATCCGCGGGACACGGCAGGACTTCACCGAAGGCTCCATCAGCCGCGCCATCCTGTTGCTCGCAACACCCATGGTGCTCGAGATGCTCATGGAGTCGCTCTTCGCGATTGTCAACGTCTTCTGGGTGACCCGGCTCGGAGCGGACGCGGTCGCAACCGTGGGACTCACCGAGTCGATGCTGACTCTCGTCTTCTCCGTCGCCATCGGGATCAGCATGTCGACCACGGCGATGGTTGCGCGCCGAATCGGTGAGAAAAAGCCTCGGGAGGCAGCAGTCGCAGGGGGCCAAGGAATCTTGCTCGGGACCGGACTCGCCCTGATGATGGGCATTCCGGCCTTCTTTTATGCACCTCAGCTGCTCGCCCTGATGGGTGCTGCTCCCGGTCTGATCGCGAGCGGTCAGCACTACACGTCAATCGTGCTCGGATGCAGTGTCGTCGTGATGCTGCTCTTCCTCAACAACGCGATTTTCCGCGGGGCTGGGGACGCGGCCATCGCCATGCGAGTGCTGTGGATCTCTAACCTGATCAACCTGATCCTCGATCCGTGCTTGATCTTCGGTTTGGGACCCTTCCCGCAATTGGGCATCACCGGTGCCGCCATCTCGACTCTGATTGGTCGCGGTACAGGCGTAGCGCTCCAGTTCTGGATGCTGATGAGTGGCAAATCGCGCATTCATATGCGACTTTCGGATCTTCGCGTTGTGCCCGAAGTTCTCTTCTCGCTTGCGCGAGTGTCCGTCACAGGCGTTCTGCAGTTCGCGATCGGTCACACGAGCTGGATCGCACTCGTGCGCATCATCAGCACGTTCGGCAGCGTTGCGGTCGCCGGCTACACGATCGGTATCCGAATCTTTATCTTCGCGATCCTGCCGTCGTGGGGTTTGAGCGGCGCGGCTGCCACGATGGTGGGGCAGAATCTGGGTGCTCGCAAACCCGAAAGGGCGCAGAAGGCTGTGATCCTGACCGCGTTGTACAACGCTGTGTTTCTCGGCTGCGTGTCCCTCGTCTTCGTGTTCGCACCCGACGCGCTCGTGCGCTTCTTTACCACCGACCCTGCGGTCTCAGGCTACGCTGTCGATTGCCTCCGCATCATCGGCTTCGGCAACCTGGCGTATGCGTTCGGTATGGTGATGGTTCAAGCCTTCAACGGTGCCGGGGATACCATCACACCCACAATAATCAACGTGATCGGATTCTGGTGCTGCGAGATCCCGGTCGCCTGGGTGCTCGCCTATCCTCTAGGACTACATGTCCGGGGGGTGTTTATGGCGATACCGATTGCCAACACCATCATCACGATCCTTGGAGTAACAATGTTTCTCCGGGGTGGCTGGAAAGTGAGGAAGATCTAGTCGTGCCTGAACGATGGATCCGCGGCCCACAGAAGCTCCGAACTTAGTGGGCCGTCACCACAGTCGATCATACCGCCGGGCCCGCCGGCTTGCGCCGGGGTTGCCGGTTTTCTACGCGAACACCCGCGAAGTCCGGTAAACCGGCCAAGGCGGCTTCGAGTTCGATAGCCGCGAACAAACGAAGGTCAGGATCAGGTGCCCGGTCGAGCAGAGGCGCAGCCGCCGAGCCCATCTTCTTGCCCGCCTGATATAGCACGCTGCGAAGATACTGCGTCGAAGGCCAAAATTCCTTGGATGCCATGTTCGGCCTGTCCGGCGCAGTGTCCTCCGCATATGCATCGAGGGCGTACTGAACCAACGTCTCGAACTCCT
>DASQVJ010000107.1:0-4561 GCA_035640835.1 Bryobacteraceae bacterium | reverse complement strand
TCTCCACCGTTAATCCGAACGGTGGCGATCACGGAGAGACCATCACGCAACCGCTGAACCGCGGGCTGATCAGGATCAAAAACGATCTTTACCGGCACGCGCTGAACAATTTTGGTGAAGTTGCCAGTCGCGTTATCGGGCGGCAGAAGCGCGAAGCTAGAACCGCTAGCAGGTGAAAGGTGGTCTACTTTACCTCGCAACACGATGCCCGCAAGCGCGTCGACTCGAACCGTGGCGGGATCGACAGCGCGCATGTGTCGTGTCTGAGTCTCTTTGTAATTTGCCAGTACCCATACCTCGTCCTGCACGAGAGAGATGACCTGTGTTCCGGGACTGACCATTTGCCCTGGGAGCACCTGCCGTTCACTGACCCTTCCGTTCTCGGGCGCTACGATGCGCGTGTATCCTAAGTTAGTCTGCGCGACAACGAGGGCTGCTTTCTGTTCGTTCAGATCGGCTCTGAGCATCATTTCCTGCGAATCGAGCACTGCACGTTGACGCTTTTGTGCTTCGAGTTCAGCGTTCTTGTTGCCTAACTCAGCTTGAGCTTTCGCCAGATCCGCCTGTCGACTTGACCGTTGCGCCTGTGCTGACGCGATCTCCGCATTCCGGCTAGCGAGTTGAGCCTTGTAGCTGTCGGCCGATGCGACGACCTGCTCTAGTGTCTGCGGGGTTGCCGATTCAACTGCAATCAGCGCTTCCTGGCGGTGCCGCTCCAGTTCTGTTCTCTTCACCTCCGCCTGCGTCCCCTCCATCGCACTGCGCGCGTTCGCTATGGCGGAATTGGCTGCTTCAACACCGGCGCGAGCAGCGGCGATATCGGCCTCTGCCGCCTTTACTCCCTCGCCTGCCTGGGCGATGCGCGCATCCTGTAATTGTTTCTGCCGCTGGTTGTTGATGAGCGCGTCTTCGCCCGCGACCACGGCTGCTTCAGCCTGCCGCACCTGGGCGCGGAAATCGTCGTCTTTTAGCTGGACGAGCAATTGGCCGGCTTTCACCTCTTGATAGTCCGAGACGGGCACGCTCGCGACGAGACCCGCGGCCTTTGTGCTGAGTGGCGTCAAGTCCGATCGAGTGTAAGCATCATCGGTTTTCTGCTCTGCGCTCTCGCTCTCCCAGCTGTTCCAGTTCCCGATGATCACCACGAGGATGATCGCAGCCATAATCAAGACCATGCCTGGAATAAGCCACGTTCTGGTAATGGTCATGATCCACTTGCTCAACTTCGACATCACTCAGGAAGCAAGCAAGCGTTTCTCCATTCGTAAGCTTCTGAGAATAAACACAGGCAATCGCCGTGCGCGACGAAACTTTTTGTGGATATATTGTGCTTTTCGTCGTTTCTGTGTTCTCGTGGTAGGTTCAGCGGAACCTGAATGTACTTTTTCGAATCTTGAGAGCTTTGATCTTGTAGTCAAGAGTCGATGGTGGAATTCCGAGCTTTCCCGCCGCACCCCCTGGTCCCCGAACACGGCCTCTACTCTCGGTCAGTGCAGCCTCAATCATCTTGCGTTCTTCGGTTTTCTCGTCTTCGAACGGCTGGGGTGCTTCATCTCGAGGCGCCTCGAGCAAAGATTTTCTACGAAGCCACGATTCGTCTACCGAAAAGACATCGGTGGAGCTCAGGATTACCGACCTTTCAATGACGTTCTGCAACTCGCGGATATTCCCCGGCCACTCATAGGACTGCAACAGGTCCAACGTCTTTTTGTCTATTGACCGGATATTCTTGCCCATCCGGGACGAATAGCGTTGCACGAAATACTCGACCAGCATGAGGATGTCGTCCTTCCGCTCGCGCAGAGGTGGCACCTCAAGCGGGAACACGTTAAGCCGATAAAATAAGTCCTGGCGGAAGGTACCATTGCTTACGGCTGCCTCCAGATTACGATTCGTCGCTGCGATAACGCGAACGTCGACATGGATTGGCTGCCCTCCCCCTACACGTTCGAATTCCCGCTCCTGCAAGACCCTCAAGAGCGCAATCTGAGTATCAAGCGAGAGTTCGCCCACTTCATCCAGAAAGATCGTTCCCCCATCGGCCAGTTCAAAACGGCCAAGGCGTTTTTGTATGGCTCCCGTGAAAGCGCCTTTCTCATGCCCAAATAATTCCGAGGCGATCAGGTCAAAAGGAATTGCTGCGCAGTTCACGCTAATGAATGCGCGCGAGGCGCGATTGGACCGCCGGTGAATGGCACGGGCGATGAGCTCTTTGCCGGTGCCGGTTTCCCCCGTAACCAGAACGGTGGAGTCGGTCGGAGCGACTATCGCAATCCGGGACAGAACGGCGTTCAGTGACCTCGATGTACCGACAATTTCCTCGAACATCGAAGCCTTGTCGATCTCTTCGCGAAGGGCAACGTTTTCCCGCTGAAGTTTCTCTTCGGCTCTCTTGTGTTCATCAATATCGGTAGACGCAATATACCAACGCATGACCTGTCCCCTGTCGTCGTGCAGCGGATTGTAGCGAACGAGGAACCAGCGATAATTCCCATCCGCTCCTCGCACCCGCAACTCCAACTCGTAAGCGGAGCCGCTGGAGCGAGTACTATCGGGATAAGCACGCGCCGCCCGTTCCCGGTCATCGGGATGAATGAACCAACCGGGACGAAAAAAGTTTCCGGGCGTTTGCCGCCACTGTTCAAGAGAAAGGCCGACGTAATCGAGCGCAACGCGGTTGGCATAGAGACGTTCACCATCGGATCCAAATACCGCAACCTGTTGAGGTGTTAGGTCCAGCATCTGCCGGAGCTCCATCTCCTGCTCCCGGATCCGTTCTTCGGCGCGCTTTTGCTCGCTCAAGTCAAGGACGAACGCGACACCTTCCTTTCCACCTTCAAACAGCGCACCTCCAACCAGCACGGGCACGCGGCTGCCATCTTTCCGGAAAAACTCCTTCTCGTATGGCTGAGCAGCTCCCGTGGCCTTCAGGTTCGCCAGGGCGCGTTCGTCGCGCTCGTGCCATTCGGCCGGCGTCAGATCAGCCCAGAGCATTCGACGCGAGAGGAGATCCTCACGGCCGTATTGCAGCATGTGTAGAAAGGCTTCATTGGCATCGACGACACACTCACCTTCGACGTCCCCGACGAAAACCCCCAGAATGTTGGCGTCAACCAGGCGCCGGATCTTCTCTTCGGCCGTCTTTCGCTCGGTGATGTCGGTCACCGCCCCGACAATCTCGAGGTTGCCGGCTGAATCGAGAAGAGCGTGAGCTCTCACATGGATGTGCTTGATTGCCCCAGTTGGCATAATCAGACGACACTCGTGTTCGAAGTCCGTGCTCTTGGATACGTCTTCGATGACCTGTTGTGCAAGCGCCCTATCCTGCGGATGTATGCGCTGGAACACCATGTTTAGGGTTGGTTTCTCGGCGTGGTCGTACCCGAAAATCCTATAGGTTTCGTCTGTCCAGACAATCTCGCCGCTGTCAGGCCTCCACCCGAAACTTCCTGTGTGACTGAGCCTTTGAGCTTTCGTCAGGTAGGCTTCGCGGCGTTGGAGTTCCTGAGTCAGGAGTTCGTGCTCCGTAACATCTATGCCAATGCCGATTCTTTTCAGTGTGCCATTATCAATGACGGGAGTACCGACGCAACGAATGTACCGAACTTCATCGTTTGGTCTCACGATGCGCTTGGTGATATCAAATCCCGAAGCCTCGATAAGCATTCGCTTCATTGCCGATGCCATAGACTCGCGATCTTGCGGATGGACGAGTGCCAAGTATTCCTCAGAGCTAGGAGGGCCTTGGGCGGGATCAAGGCCGTATATGTGAAAAAGTTCACGCGACCAATAGTCGAAACCTCTGGCGGGGTCAAAAACCCAACTGCCTATACGGCCAAGGCGCTGCGCTTCGAGGAGATAGAACTCACTTCTTTGCAGTTCTTGAGCCTCTTTTTGGAGTCGTTCTTCGGCGCGCTTGCGGTCCTCGATGTCGATACTCGAGCCGTACCACTTGATAATCTCTCCGTGCTCGTCACGCTTGGCGGTTTTGTGGTGCAGCATCCAGCGATATTCACCATCAGCCCGCCGCACGCGCGCCTCGTGCAGAAAAGGCTCGCCGGTTAGTATTGAAGAACGCCATCTGCTCACAATGGCTTCGACGTCGTCCGGATGTATTGCTGCCGTCCACTTCCAGCCAACGAGGCTTTCCATCGGAAGTCCTAAATAATCGAGCCAACGTTGGTTGAAGTAGTCGAGATGACCGTCAGGCCTGCTGGTGTGTATCAGCGCAGGAACCGAATCGATGATACGTGAGAGGTTCTCCGGCGCCGATTCGTGAGCTGGTGAGCCCATGGCGAGCATCATACATCGAGCCCACGTGACCCAGCGATCTGGATACTTTCAAACGGATTGAGCAAAACATTGACCTCTTGAGCGTTCGGACGAGCGCTTAACCAGCCCGGATTTCAAATATCGCTTGTGCTCTTGGCTTCCGTTCACAACAGGAGTTCGGCCACTACGTTTGTTGAACCGCTTTTAGAGCCGCCTTACGCTGTCCGTGCGAACTTGGAAACTTGCGAAAAAGCGATCTCATAACGTTCAACTTATTGTTTCGGTACAA
>DASQVJ010000106.1:0-7730 GCA_035640835.1 Bryobacteraceae bacterium | reverse complement strand
AACCAGAGCTCTTCAGCTCCGCCGCTAGATCGACGGCTCGTGTAAAGCGATTGAAGTCTTCCCACGATCCGTTGAACTTCCGAGGCCACTTGCGTCCGAGAGGCGAGTCCTGCGACGATCGTCCCTCGGTGGACAGCTTCTTCCACGTCATCTGCTGATACTCCTTCAGGCGTCCCGTGGTTTCCCAACCAGGAAACAAGGTGCCGTGCTTGCCCCATTGCACGTAAGCCTCGACGCGTCCACCGTGCGCCCGAGCGTTGTCCAAGACTCTCTGTGGGGCACGAAGAACCTCTCCATGAAAGTAGGTGTAGAAGCCGATCACTTCCGTTCGCGCATCATTCAACTGCACCCATACGACCTCGTGATCGCAAGGATCGTTGTCATCGGGGAAGTCGATGTCGTCCTCCCAAAAGAAGTGATAAGCGATCCAGTGCCGCGTGGGATGCATGATCGCCGCTGCATTCTTCAGTCGAAAGGGCTCGTTGGCGGTCACCATCAAGCGGGGCGCGAACGTCAGGATTTGGTCACGTTGCGCGGGAGTCGGATCGGAAGGCGGCGCTAAGCGGAGAGCTCGTGTGTAGGCGGCACTTGCGTCCGTCAGGCAGCGCTTTCCATGAGCATCCAGACCCTCCCTGTTGGCACTCGCGACGTCCTGAGTACAGGCACAAGGGGGCTGCAGTTGGCCATTCTGGCCGAATATTAGGGAGAAGAAACACACGAGGAGTAGGAAGCGCATAGCTGCTGGAAGCTAGGATAGCCTCCTGACAAACGTGCACGTGAAGCGGTGACGTTCCCTGTAGCCTAAAGCAATGAACGGGACACGCTCGTATCGCGCTGCGGTTTTTGCAGGACCCGCTGAAGGCTGTCGAATCGAGCGATATGAGCTGCCCACGCTCGCTTCAGGCGACGTGCTGGTGCGAGCGAAATGTTGCACTCTCTGCAGCAGCGATCTTCATACATACCACGGCCGTCGAACTTCTCCGGCGCCGTCGATTCTTGGCCACGAGGTAATCGGAGTTGTGGAAGACACCGGCGGCTGCGAAACGTTTCGTCGAGGAGATCGAGTCACGTGGTCAATTGCGGCGTCTTGTGGTGAATGCCGCTTGTGCCGCCGGGGCCTGCCGCAGAAGTGCTCGACGTTGTTCAAGTACGGACACGAACGCTTCTTGTCAGGAGATAAACCTTCCGGTGGCTTGTCCGAATACTGCGTCCTTCGAGCGGGCACGGCGATGTTCGCGGTGCCAGAGACGCTGTCGGATGCGGTGGCAGCGACCGCGAACTGCGCCGCCGCGACGGTGATGGCCGTGCTGCGGTTGGCCGGCAACATCGAAGGAAAAACGGTGCTGGTTCAGGGCGCGGGAATTCTCGGCCTGTATGCCGCGCTCGCAGCCCAGGAGTCAGGTGCCGACGTTGTGCTACTGGAGCCAGACCCTTCGCGATCGGCAAAAGCGGTTGCCTTCGGAATCAAGCCGATCCAACATGGCGACGCTGTGGGCCTGCGTGACCAGGTGGCCGATCTCACCAAGGGGCAAGGAGTGGATGTCGCCCTCGAGTTTTCGGGTAGGCCCGAAGCCGTGGAGGAGGCTCTTCCTCTGCTCGGAGTCGGAGCGGCGTATGTTCTGGCGGGCGCGGTTTTCCCGGCGCGTCCGGCAGCGGTCGACCTGGAGACGGTTGTCCGCAAACTTGTGCGAGTGCAAGGCGTGCATAACTACGCACCTCAGGATCTCGCCGCCGCCATTCCATTCCTCGTGCGGCAAGTGGAACGTTACCCTTGAGCACACTGATCGACCGCACGTTCACACTTGCCGATGTCAACGAGGCGTTCGCTTGGGCGGAGCGCACTCGGGCTCATCGAGTGGCGATTGTTCTTTAGACGGCGAGCTCCTTCACAGCCGCGACAGCCTGATCGATCTGCTCGAGCGAGTTGTAGATGTGAGGAGAGAAGCGCAGACCCTCGCTCTCACCCGACGCCGTCATCGACGTGGAAATCCGGTGCCGTTGCCACAAGGTATCGTACGCGTGCTTGGTTGCTACGTTGCGCAACTTGAATTTCACGACACCACCGGATAGCTCGCCCTCCATGTTGGTCTTGAGCTCAACAGACGGCAGCGCCTTCAGTGCCTCTTTCGCTCTTGTAGCGAGTGTCCGAGTACGTGCTTCCACATTCGACATCCCGATAAGGCTCACGAAGTCGAGCGCAGCTTCCAGTGCAACCACCCTCGGGTCATCTCGCTGCCCGAAGACCTCGAGCTTTCTGGCTCCTTTCAGATCCTCGGCCCAACCCGCGGTGACGATCGACGGCCAGAGTTCCGGAATGCGTTCGGCGCGCACGAAGAGCAAGCCAGCCTCTAAAGGTCCCATCAGCCACTTGTGCGCACTTGTCGCATAGGAGTCGCACCCGATTCTTGCGAGATCGACATCCAGGCATCCAAATGTTTGAGCTCCATCCAGATGCATCCAGATGCCACGGTTTCGAGCCAACGCGGCAATCTCGCGAGCCGGGTACAACACACCGGTCGTGCTGGTCACGTGCGTGATGGCAATCACTCGAGTGCGTGGAGTGATCGCTTTTTCAATCGCGCTGAACAGTGCGTCCGCGCTCGACGCCGGAACCGGCGTTGGAACCGGCTTCACAGTGAACCCATCGCGCCGGGCTCGTACCTTCCACGAATCGTTGTTGGAAGGGTGGTTGTGGCTGGTGATGATGACTTCGTCGCCGGGCTTGAGATTGATTCCTTTTACGACGATGTTGCTGCCCTCACTCGTGTTGCGCGTGACCGCAACCTCATCGGCCGAGACCCTCAGCAGGCGGGCAGCCTTGCCGCGAAGGGACTCTCGCATCTGCTCGTATTTATCGCGATTTTGAAACGAAGGATTGGAATGGAAGTCACGGAGATACTCCAGGTGACGATCCATCACGGGACGTGACGCCGGGCAAACGTTGGCCGCGTTCAAGTAGATCAAACGGTCTTCCAGCGGAAACTGACGCTGGACCATCTGCCAATACGCTTCGCCGCCGCTCGGGGTTGCCCGAACGGCGCTGGTGAAGGCGGTCCAAGTGGCGGGCATGGCCATGGCGGTGGAGAGAAAGGCACGGCGTGTAGAACTCATGGCCACGCATTATCGCAGAATCCGGGTAAGAGAAGCGAGGTCGCGCCGGATGCCAGGAGGACCGGGTAACAATAAAAGGACAACATGTCGAAAATTCTGAACTCACTCCCCGTCGGCGAAGCGGTCGGCATCGCCTTCTCCGGCGGTTTGGACACCAGCGCCGCTATCCACTGGATGCGTCTGAAGGGAGCGATTCCATACTGCTATACGGCCAATCTCGGCCAACCTGATGAAACCGACTACGACGACATTCCTCGTCGCGCTCTGCAATATGGTGCGGAGAAAGCGCGACTCATCGATTGCCGTCCGCAGCTGGTTCAGGAAGGTATCGCGGCGCTTCAGTGCGGAGCCTTCCATATCTCGACGGCAGGCGTACCCTACTTCAACACGACGCCTATCGGACGCGCAGTCACAGGCACCATGCTCGTGAACGCGATGAAGGAAGACAACGTCCACATCTGGGGCGACGGCAGCACGTTCAAAGGCAACGATATCGAGCGCTTCTACCGCTATGGACTGCTCGCCAATCCAGCGCTTCGCATCTACAAACCGTGGCTCGATCAGGCGTTCATCGATGAGCTCGGCGGCCGGAAGGAGATGTCGGAGTTCATGGAGCGAGCCGGATTCAGCTATCGCATGAGCACCGAGAAAGCCTACTCCACTGACTCGAACATCTGGGGAGCCACTCACGAAGCGAAGGACCTGGAATCCCTGGACACGGGCATCAAGATTGTCGACCCGATCATGGGTGTGGCCTTCTGGCGCGAAGATGTGCGCATACCTGCCGAGACCGTCACAGTCGAGTTCCACGAAGGCGTACCGCATTCGCTGAATGGCAAGGAGTTCACGGACATGGTGGAGCTGGTGCTCGAGGCCAATCGGATCGGGGGCCGTCATGGACTAGGCATGTCCGACCAGATCGAGAACCGCATCATCGAAGCCAAGAGCCGCGGTATCTACGAAGGTCCGGGAATGGCGTTGCTGTTCATCGCCTATGAGCGCCTGGTTACGGGCATCCACAACGAAGGCACGATCGAACAGTATCGCGACATGGGACGCCGGTTGGGTCGACTTCTCTACGAGGGTCGCTGGTTCGATCCGCAATCCATGATGCTTCGCGAGACGCTGCAGCGTTGGGTTGCGAGCGCGGTTACCGGGACTGTCACGCTCGAACTGCGACGCGGGAACGACTACTCGATCCTCAACACCGAGAGTCCGAACCTGACGTACAAGCCGGAGCGGCTCACCATGGAAAAGGGCTCGGGCGAGTTTACGCCGCAGGATCGCATCGGGCAACTGACGATGCGGAACCTCGACATCACGGACACGCGGGACAAGCTGCTGGTCTACTCCCGCACGGGTCTCTTGCGCCCATCCGCAGGTTCGCCGCTGCAAATCGGGGGAGCATCGAACGGGGATGGGGACTCGCGAAGCTAGCGAGTCCCTGCCTGTTTCATCTTGAGCGTCGACACGCGAGCTTCCACTTCAAACGCCTGCGATTTTCGCCGAGTTTTCCGCAAGATGAGGGCGTGTGTTTCGAGGAGTGCCGACAGCTCTGGCCTTCCGGCGCTGCCGAAGCAGCGTCCTTTCCTGAATCGTGAGAGCACGACGGTAATAGATTTCCGCTTCCCGAACACGTCCTGCTTGATCGAGAAGCGACGCCAGCCCGGTTAACGCCTGCAGCGTGTCGGGATGATCGGGGCCGAGCTCGCGCTCCCCGATGTCGAGGGCCTGACGATAAGCTGGTTCAGCCTCAACAATCTTTCCCTTCGCTTGTAGTGAGCTGGCTTGTTCAAGGAGTGATGCGACAGACTCTGCTCTGGCAGGCCACAGGATCAACACCAATACCGCCAGAAAGCGTTAGGGTTCGGATTGCCAAAAATACGCGGCCTCCTCACACTATCAAGCGACGGGTTTGCTCCAGACCCGCCGCTATCGGTGTTCAGAGTTGCGTCAGGAGACCATTACCCTCGAGAGGTCTGGAAATGTCGGCTTGAGACGGAGGCCTCGGCAAGTTCCTTCACTTTGTCCAGAGCCTTCGGCCAAGTCTTCTTGAAGTAGTCGGCGTACTCGTCGGTCGACTGCATCTCGACCGTGAGCTTCGAATGGCCGTCGACGTCCTCCAGACGGTAGTTCTCGCATGCCCCCGCCCAGGCTTTTAGCTCTTCGCTCTCGGTATCTTCCACACCACCCTTAACAACTCCCAAATGCTCGATAGACATGTATTCATTCGGGCGATGCTCGGCGATTCTGCTGACCATGCCTTCCCCTGTGCCTGATAAGAAGAGGGCTCTACTGCCCTCTTTCCAATCAGTCTGAGCGTACGACCCTTCCGCGAAGACGCTGGTCCACTGGCGGTACGTTGCGTCCTCGAATAACACGCGCCACACTTTCTCTCTCGGTGCTTGAATCAAGTTCGTAAAGACAAGTTGCTGCATATGTTCACCGCGACGGCCTGAAACTCTTCAGCTCTCGTCGCTCAAGAACAAGACGTACCAAGCCGAAGATCGTTCCCTCAACAAGCTCCTCTACAATGAAGGTTCGTCCATGAGAGTGGCGCTCGGCCAGCTGAACAGCACGGTTGGAGATCTCGAAGGCAACGCGCAACGCATCATCTCAGCGGCTCGCCAGGCGCGCACGCTGGGCGCTGAGCTGATCGTTTTTCCTGAGCTCGCGCTTTGTGGCTACCCTCCGAGAGATCTGGTCGAAAAACAAAGCTTCCTCGACCGCACTCACGAACAGCTAATGTGCCTGGTCGATGAAACCGCTTCGCTCGATATTGCGATCATCACCGGCTATGTTCGTCCCAGTGACCTGAGCACCGGCAAAAGAGCATTCAATAGCGCCGCCGTCTTGGATCATGGTCGAATCGTTGCCATTCAAGACAAGATGCTGCTTCCGACCTACGACGTGTTCGACGAAGCTCGCTATTTCGTGCCGGCACAGAAGCAGGATGTCGTTACCGTGAGGGGCAAGCGCCTCGCCCTCAACATCTGTGAGGACGCCTGGAACGACAAGCAGTTCTGGCAACGACAGCTGTACCAACGTGATCCTGTCGAAGAGCTCACCTCACAAGGGGTGGATCTCCTGGTCACGATCAATGCGTCTCCTTATCATCGCGATAAGCGAGCGTTGCGGCGGCGGATCTTTGAAGCACTCGCGAAACATCACCGGCTCCCGACAATCTACGTCAACCAGGTTGGCGGTAACGATCAGTTGATCTTTGATGGTTCCAGCTTTGCGCTGGGTGCTGACGGCGCTCTGCTCTCGGCTGCGTGCAGCTTTGAAGAAGATCTAACAATTCTCGATACGGCGAGAGGCACCGGTGATCGCCGCGAGACGTTTCCGGACGAGATGGAAGCCATGTACGAGGCACTCGTGCTGGGAACTCGCGACTACATACACAAGTGCGGATTCCGCAAAGTGCTGATCGGCCTGAGCGGCGGCATCGACTCTTCATTGACTGCAGCAATCGCCGTCGATGCGGTCGGACGTGAGAACGTCACCGGGGTTGGAATGCCGGGTCCCTACTCCTCGGAGGGCAGTGTTCGAGACGCACGATGTATGGCGGAGCGCCTCGGAATTCGATTCGAGCTGATCGGCATCGGTCCTGCTTACGACGTTATGCTCGAGCAGCTTGGACCTGTGCTTGGTCGCGGAGACCTTGGCGTCACCGAAGAGAATCTGCAGTCGCGCCTGCGCGGCGTCACACTGATGGCCCTTTCGAACAAAACCGGAGCTCTCGTACTCACGACCGGCAACAAAAGCGAGCTCGCGGTCGGTTATTGCACCCTTTACGGCGACATGTGCGGTGGATTAGCGGTGATCAGTGATGTACCCAAGACATTGGTCTATGAACTCGCGAGGGTTGCGAATCGCCGCCATCTCAACGCGATTCCGGAAGACGTTTTCACCAAACCGCCATCAGCAGAATTGAGACCAGACCAAAAGGACTCCGATAGTCTTCCTGACTACGAGACCCTCGATGGCATCTTGAAAGCCTACGTGGAAGATTTGCTTCCAGCGAGCGAAATTGCGGAGCAGCTTTCCTTGCCTCTCGCCCTTGTCCGCGCCATCATAAACAAGGTTGATCGCAACGAATATAAACGCCAGCAGGCCGCACCAGGCCTGAAGGTGACAACAAAGGCGTTTGGTATTGGCCGGCGGTTTCCGATAGCACAAAGGTTCTCTGAATGAGATTTGCTCTGATCGCGCTTCTCTTGTGCGGTGCCGTATACCTGTCGTCCCAACAGGCCCCACGCCCCGAGCCTGGCCCTCTGCAGGGTGGTGGTGGTTTTCTGCTGAATAGCGGCTGGCGTGTGACACCGGTCGGTCGACAAGTGAAGCTCGGTACTCTGCCGATGTCGTCCGCGCTTTCGCCCGACGGCAAATATTTGCTGATCCTCAACGGCGGCTACATGCCTCCGAACGTCGCTGTCCTGGATGCCGCTTCAATGCAGGAGGTCAGCACCACCGGCCCGCTAGCGGATGCGTGGTTAGGATTGACCTTCTCACCTGATGGCAAGTTCGTCTATGTCGGCGGTGGCGCCACTTCCACCGTTTACGAGTTTTCTTTTGCTGCCGGCCAGATGAAAGAGACTCGACGCTTCGAAATCACA
>DASQVJ010000105.1:0-2771 GCA_035640835.1 Bryobacteraceae bacterium | reverse complement strand
GCTCCCGCACCGCCGCCGGCCCAGGGGGCCTGACCACATGCGGGTGTGGCGCAAGATGCTATGGAAATTGCGGCACCAGCGCTTCACCCGTGGCCTGCGCTTCCGCCTCACGCTCAGCTACGTCCTGTTCTTCACGCTGCTGCTGACGGTGCTGGGCATTTTCTTCCGCCAGTCGCTCGCGTCGCTTTACGACTCGCACACGCGCAGCCTGCTCGAGGAAGAGTGGGGCGCCGTGAAGGCGTACCTGCGCATCGACAAAGGTAAGGTCGACTGGTATTACGACCCCGAGGACCCCGACGAGGCATACTCGGTCGAGCGCCTGAAGCACGTGTACATCCTCACCGACAGCAAGGGCAATGTCCTGCAGGTCTCGCCGATTTACTACCAGGAGATCGGGTTGGATGACGTGAAGACGATTCAGGCAGCGCTGCGCTCGAAAATACCAGTCCTCCGCACCGTGCGAGGCAGCGGCGGAGCCTACTACATGCTCCGCTCCGGCCCGTTCATCGACGACAATGGCAAGGTCTTCTACGTTTCCATCGGCCGCGCCCTGACCGAATACCAGCGCATTGTCGAGCAGTTTACGTTGAGCTACTTCCTCTTCGTACCCGTTATGATCGCAAGCTCGAGCATCATGGGCTGGTTCGTCGCCAAGCGCACCATGAAGCCGCTCGAGCACGTCGCTCGCACCGCCCGCCGCATCACTGGATCGAACCTGACGGCCGCCATCCCCATCCGCGGCGCAGGCGACGAACTCGATCGCCTGATCGATGCCTTCAACCGTATGATCGAGCGGCTCAACGCCTCGTTCACGATGACTCGTCAGTTCTCGACGGATGTTTCCCACGAGCTCCGAACGCCGCTCACCGCCATTCGTGGACAGCTTGAAGTGGCGCTCTTAACGGCCGACACCGCCGAGCAGTACCGGGACGCGATTACGGATGCCTTGCAGGATGTCGACCGGCTCTCGGCAACCATCCGAGCCATCCTGCTGCTCTCGCAAGCCGAATCCGGTCAACTTGGCCTCCAGAAGCAAGTGGTCGACCTCTCGGCCATCGCCCGCGATATTGTTGACCAGTTCCAGATCCCGGCCGAAGAGAGCAAGGTCAAGCTGGAAGCAACGCTCCATCCCCGCTGCCTGCTGGAAGCCGACCGGGTCCAGATGGAGCGCCTGCTCTCGAACCTGATCTCCAACTCGGTGAAGTACACTCCGGCCGGCGGCCGGGTCCACGTGGAAGTTAGTGGCGTCGAGAACCAGGTTCAATTGGTGGTCGAAGACACCGGCCGCGGGATCCCGAAGGACCACCTGGCCCACATTTTTGACCGTTTCTATCGCGTGCCGAACAGCGGCCCCGAGAAGGGCTTAGGACTTGGCCTCAGCTTCGTCGCCTGGATCGTCAAAGCCCATGGCGGTAAAATCCACGTGGACAGCGAGCCCGGCAACGGTACGCGATTCGTGATCACGCTTCCGATCGGTGAGGCAGCCGTTCGCGAACTTCAGTCGTCTGAGCCAGTCGTGGCAGAATAGCGATTACGGTCTTATGGACTTGGTTATCGAGGAAACGGTTCGCGACAACGTCACCATCCTGCGGCTGAAAGGTCGCCTCATCGCAGGACAGCCGACGACGGATTTGCGGGACAAGGTCAAGGAGCTGGTCCAGCTCGAGAGGACGCGCATCGTGCTCGACCTCGCGGGTGTGGATTACATCGACAGCACCGGCCTCGGTCAGGTGGTGATCGGCTTTACGACAGTTCAGCGGGCGGCGGGCGCCCTCAAGCTTCTGAACCTGAACCGGCGCAACATCGAGCTCCTCGTCCTGACCAAGCTGTCCACCGTTTTCGAGATCTTCGACGACGAGACCGAGGCCGTCAACAGCTTCTTCCCGAACCGCGAATTCCGCAAGTTCGACATCCTGGCCTTCGTCCAGCAACAACGCAAGCTCTAGCTGCTTGCCTTGGGCAGATGGTCGGCTGCCGTCTAGTGCCCACCTTCGCCGACGCCCAGCGGCACAGGCTCTTTGGCATCCTTGGGCATCGGCGCGAGTAGCTGCTCCTTCCGGTAGACCAACGTCGATGTGTCGGGGCTTGCGATCTCGAAGTCATGGCCATGCGTGATGGCGTCCGTCGGGCATGCTTCAACACAATACCCGCAGAAGATGCAGCGGCTGTAGTCGATGTTGTAAACGCTCGCATAGCGCTCCCCACCGCTGATCCGCTTCACATCCGTGTTTTCTTCGGCCTCGATATAAATGCAGTCGGTCGGACAGGCCGCGGCGCAAAGGAAGCACGCAACACACTTCTCGAGCCCATTCTCGTCGCGCTGCAGCACGTGGACACCGCGGTACCGCTCCTGGAAGTTCGGTGGAGCATCCGGATAGTCCTCAGTGATCGTGGGCTGAAGCATTTCGCGAAAGGTCACGCTCATGCCCTTGGCAATCGCGGCTGCCGAGCCGATAATGTCGCTGATTTTTGCCATTGCTACTTTTAGATTATCGCGGGCGCCAACCCTGGAGCTACTCGTCCGGCCCCCGGAAACGCGAAAAGCCCCGCCTTTTCGAGCTCGCGGGGCTTTTCCTCGATATTGACGTCGCAGACGACGATTACTCGTCGTTCAGGTTGTACTCGGCTTTCATCGCTTTCAGGTTCTCGACCGCTTGAGCGTGAACCGCGCTGTTGATGTTGATGCAGTCCTTCGTGAAACGAACCGCGTCGTGGATGCGTATACGCTCGCCGGCTTCGGCTAACCGGAAATTCACATATCCGAGGTGATA
>DASQVJ010000104.1:0-10234 GCA_035640835.1 Bryobacteraceae bacterium | reverse complement strand
AACTCCACCCTCCGGGCTATATCCGCTACACGCGTCCATCCGCCTGCAGGCCACTGCCAAACCCGGCTATCGGTTCAAGAACTGGGACGGGCCGGTCTCGACGCAATTCACCGCCGCGACTGACACTTCGATGACGGCACCAGTCACACTGACCGCCAACTTCCAGGTGCTTGCCACGTCATTGGTCACGAACCTGTCGGCCAAGACGGGCCCGGCGGACGCTCGAGTCTGGACCGTCACAGTCGACAACAAAGGCCCTGGCGCCACCCCCGGCCTGGAGGTCAACATGTTCCAACTAGTGCAGGTAGCGGGCGCTCCGTGCACGCCCGTCGTGAAGGATCGTCTACCCAAGGCGATGCCTGATATCGCTCCGGGCGCTTCGGGGCAGGCGGGAGTCACCATCGATTTCTCGCGCTGCGAGGCTGCGGCGCGGTTCACGCTTAATTATGCGGTCACTACACCGTCGGGAGCCTACGCCTGGCGGACGCTTTACAACCAGTTCCGCTAGTGTCCTGAGTTTAGAGGTTCGCTGATAAGATGGGGCGCCGCGCGGCGAGGCTACACACGCCGCGTGGCTACTTCGCGTGTTCCAGCAGCAAAATGTCGGCCCCGGCGCGGTCCAACTGACTGAACACAACTTCGCCCCCATCCGGAGACACCGCCAGCGACTGGTTCCACAACACCGGATGTTCCGCAAACACTGTCACCTCGCGATCGCGCCGGGTCTTGAAATCGAAGAATTGAAGCACAGAAGGAGCAGATATGCCGCCATAACGCACATGGTACAGACCATCGCCGGCAACGGCCCAGTTCCCCCACAGGCTGTTGGCCATTCCCGGGTAGACGATCTCTTCCGTTCCGCCATCGCGGGGGATTCGCCAGATGCCGGCGCGCGTTCCCGTGTTGAAGAAGTAGACGAATCCGTCGGAATGCTCGATTGGAGCCGTGCCGCCATTGGTCGTAAGCACTTTTTCTGCTCCACCCTCGAGGGCGCGCTTCCGCACCTGTTCCGTTCCGCCGCAATCGGAAACATAGTAAACGGACTTGCCGTCGCGCGACCAGTTCGGCGCCGCTTCGTTGCACTTCGATTCGAACAGGATCTGCGGGGTGCCGCCTACGGCAGGGATCGTGTACAGATGTGCATTGCCCGCAGTAGACGCTACAAACAGAATCAGGCGTCCATCGGGAGACCAGTGAGGCTCCTTCAGCCGCGCGCCCTCAAACCGGGTCAGCCGAACCGGTTTTGAGCCGTCGCGGGCGGCTGTCCAGATCTCCATGTTGCCGCTGCGGTTGCTGCGAAAGACCAGTCGCGAGCCATCTGGCGAGAATTGTGGATTCATCTCTTCGGCCGTGGACGAGATCACCCGGCGCCGGTTGCCGCCATCCGGCCGCACACCCCAGATGTTGATTTCGCGGAAGCGGTGAACGAAGGCCATCCTCCCCGAACGCGGCGCAATAGCCGGAGTGAGAGCCTCGCTCGGGGCGCCAGGGATCAGGTTCGGTGTTCCGCCATGCGCGCTCACTTGCCATAACTCGCTCATGCCGCGGCGGTCGGAGCTGTAAATGATGCTGCCTGCGTCTGGTAACCAATCGAAGCCCGAGATGGCAGATCGTTCGGGACTCAGCGTACGGGAGCGTCCCGTGTCCAAGGCACCCTTATTCCAGGGACTGACGATCAGATCGACGGTGTCCGATGTAGATTCGTGCAGAAAGGCGATACTCTTTCCGTCGGGCGAAAGATCTGGAAAGAAATCACCGGGCCGGGATTCGCTGACCGGTGTCGTTTCGCCGCTCGCGGCATTGATTCGCACCAGCGAGGGGAGCGAAGACGAATCGGCGCGGCTAGAAGTCAGCAGATAGCTGCCATCGCCGGCCCACGACAAACTCAACTCAGTGTTAAAGCGCGCGCCAATCTCCGCCAGCTTTCGCTCAGAGCCACCGCCGGCAGGGACCATCATCAGATCCCATTTGCCGTTTCCCCGCTCGCGATAGAACGCGATGGTAGCGCCGTCGGGAGACCACGCGGCGGCTACATCATTTCCCTCGCCCGACGTAATTGGAGTCGCGGTCTCGGAGTCCAAGGGCTGTACGAAAATTCTCGTGGTTTTCTCACCAGGCCCCGCCCATCCAAATGCGATTGCCGCTCCGTCCGGTGAGAAGGCCGGTTTTCGCTCATAGCCCGGCAGCGTCGTGAAAGGTCGGATGCGCTCTTCATTCACAGCCTTCGGCCGGAGCGTCGGGAACAGTACAGCGCCTGTAAGGCAGACAGCGCCGAGCGCCCACCATTGCCAACGAGTGGACTTTGAAGGGGAAGCGATGGGCGCCTCTGGCGGCATCGGGCTTGGCTCGCTCGCAGGTTGAGGGGGCGCTTGCACTGCCGGAGCCGTCACAAACTCCGGTACATACGAACCCTTCGGCAGCACCACTCGAACCGGATCCGAGCCACCACTTGCCGCATAGTATTCCGATAACTTGGTGCGTAGCCTGCGTGCCTCTACCCTCACGATGGCATCGTATTTGGGATCGTAGCCCGGCGTGCGATCAAATACATTGACGCCGATAAGGCTTTCCTTCAGCTCCTGCGCGCGTCCGGCCAGCGTTCGCTCGACAACATGTTCCACGAACCGGCTCATGCGTGCCGACGATGAAAACTCCGGGCTCGCCAGGATCCGCTGGAGAGCCTCCGAGATCAGGCGAGCGTCAAGCCTAGATACTTCGTCGATCATAGGGCCGGAACATGTTAACATACCGCGCCCATTGGGTTTGCAAGAACTTAGCAACGTTAGAAACCCCATTTAACCCCGCTCTCACCTGCCGCGGCCGATTGTTCGGCGATTACTCTCAGTCATGATGTCGAGGGGATTTCCGAAATCTGTCGTTCTTGCGGTGCTGGCATTTGCCGGGGTATTGCAACCAGCCGATCTTCCGGTGCTCGGTGTCGAGCTTGTTAACAATAGTTCGCCGGGAGATGACTTCGCCCGGGCAGTCGCGATCGGCGGCGACCTGGCGGTGATTGGCGTGCCTCAAGCAACATACAGAAGGGGCAAAATCGATGTTTTTGTTCGGACAAACGGAGCCTGGCGTCTGGATGAAGAGGTATTCGGACTGCTTCCATCTAAACACGAATACGGAAGCGATGTTGCCGTCAGCGGCCAGACCATCCTCGTGAGCGCTAAGGCTGGCGAGTACGTTACGGCACTTCATAAAAATGGAGGGAAATGGCGGAGCAAGCACGAAATCAAATCTCCTGATCCTGCTGTTCGCCATTTTGGAACCAGTGCAGCGATCTCTGATCAGGGCCAGACAATAGTTGTGGGGGCACGGGGAGCAGCTTTCGTATTTGCTCCGGCTCCCGATGATGACTGGGTGTTGCAGAGCAAGCTGCCATTTCCAGCCTACGCAGATCCGCTGGGCCTTGCTCACGTGGCAATCGACGCCGATCGGATTCTGGTGGGCTTGGTCAGCCAATCTACCGAAGGCGTTATATACGCCTTTGTCCGATCCAAAGGAGTCTGGACGTTCGACGGGGTCTTAGGTGGCGTTACAGGACATTGCCTGGGTACTTCCATCGCCATTCAAGGCGATACGGCAGCAGCCGGATCACACTGCAGCGGAAACGACACGGTCCATCTCTGGACCCGATCATCGGGGGGCTGGACCTATCAGACAGCCATTCAGCCGCAACGCGTCGAACCCTCAGATCGATTCGGAGGTTCGGTGGCGCTCGGCGCTGGTACGTTGGTGATCGGGAACAGCGGAAAGGGAGCACGGTTTTATCGGCGAACCGCCGCAGGATGGGTATTCGAAGCCAAAGTGGGAGACCGGCGTGCGGACACCGTCGCACTCAGCGAAGACTCTGTACTGATTGGAAGCGCGGATTTTGCGAAAGATTCGGGTCCGCAGGACTTCGGAGGACGGGCCTTCGTGTATTACCGGTCAAATGTCGACCTCCGGTCCGAGCCCTCGGGCCGCTCATTTCAACTGTCCGGGGAGCGATGTCCGGTGACGGATACTGTCGTGGCGCCTGCAACCATTTCGGCCTTCGCCGGCGCTTCGTGTATGGCTACGGCGTTGAGTCCGGACAACGGCCCGCTGGCGCGCTATACGTTTGATCGCTGGAGTGATCAGATTCTGTCTCCATCGCGTGTGGTTTCCTTTGGAAATCTGTCTGCCGCACTGACGGCCAGATTCAAAGCAGAATACGACTTGAGCACAGTCTCCAGCCCTCCTTCCGGCGGCGCGGTCACCGGTGCCGGATTCTACGCGGCATCGACGAACGCCACCGTAACCGCACAACCTTCTCCTGGATTCCTGTTCGCCGGCTTCGAGGGAGATCTCACTGGCAGCGCCACGCCGAAATTCCTGCTGATGGATGGCCCCAAAAGCGTGAAGGGCGTCTTCGTGCCCTTGCCTCCCGCGACCTTAAGCGCAGTCGTCACGAACAAGGCCGGCCCCGCGAACCTGCGCCAATGGACCATTACAAATACGAACTCCGGTCCCGGCACTGCCTATTCGATGAACCTCGGTGCAATCATGCTCACACAAACCTTCGGAGCTGCCTGTGCACCCGTTCGCCTCGGCCCCGCCGCCCTCCCAGCAGTCCTTGGAAACCTCGCTCCTGGCGCTTCTCTTCCCACTGTAGTCACGTTCGATATGTCCGGTTGTCCGGCGACTGCCCGATTTACGGTTCTGATCGTACTGACGGCAAATAACGGCGCCGTCGCCGGAGTAGCTTCTTACTTCAACCAAATGCAATAAGGACTCCTAGCTATGACACTCGGAAAATTGCTTATCATCGGCGTCATCTGTGGCGCCTGGCCTGCCGCCGCATTACCCGTTCTTGCGCTGGATCCGATCGGCGGCGCACTTATCGGCGCCCCGGGGGATACCAGGGGCTGGGGATTCCAGCTGACGAACGATGTAGGGTACCTTGTGATAACATCCGCCAATTACACTGCCGCGGCAACCGTTGGTATCTTCGACCCGTTCATCATACTTCCGCAGAATTTCGCTGCCGTCGGGCCGGGCGAGACATGGAGCCAGACATTCAATCCGTCAGTGCAGGCTGGAGTAGCGGCGTATCATATCAATGACTTCGAGATTCCCGGTACGGTCTCGTCCGGCGTCATTGAATTGACCTATGACTTATTCGCGGTCAGTCCTTTCGATGCGGCATTCGATCCGTCCCGCGATACGATCTCTGTCGGGAACATTCTCTCTACGGATGCGTCGGTAACGGTCGGCTCACCCACTGCGCCCGTACCCGAGCCCAGAACGGCCGTCCTGTTTCTCGTGGCAATAGCGCTGGGTGTGGCGCACAGAGCCGGTGGAGGGCGAGCCGGCTGCTGAAGGGCGGGGTTTATATCGGGATCCGCGTTCGACAGGCTGGTAAAAAAGATTCGTCAGAAGAAATCGTGGGTAGACTCTGGCTCAGGGAGCTTGCCAAGCGAGTGATAGAGGGCGAGTTCGAGGACGCGATAAGTGCGAAAACCGTAGGATCTTCTCATGGTGACTTTGGCCTTGTTGTTCAAACCTTCGACGACGCCGCTGGAGAGCAGTTTTTGAGCGCGGAAATAATTGAGTATGAGTTCGTGATGCGTGCGTAAGGAGCGGGCGATTTTCTTCATGGGTTCGATGCGGGATCGCACGGGGAACTTGCCTGCCCACACCGGTGAGTTGTAGTCCCAGAGCTGTTGGAAGGCTTCCTTGAGAAGGTAGGCACGGATGGTCTTGAGGTTGTAGCGGAGGAGATCGCGGAGCCGGAAACGCTGTTCGTCCTGGAGATTCTCACTGCGCTTGAGCAACAGCCAGCGAGAGTTCTTGAGGATCGGGTCGCGGCCCTCGCGTTTCATGCGGCCGGTTTCCTCGGCGCGGACCTTGTCGAGCGCCTTGTTCATATTGGAGACGATGTGGAAACGGTCGAGGATATGCAGAGCCTCGGAGCATCTTTCGCGGACGAGCTCAGGTACGGTTCCCACATGTCGGAACAGACGAAGCAGATTTTGGAGATAACCTCCTGGCCCATGGCGGTAAAGAATCCCTGGAAGGACTCGATGGTCCGTTCCTTGCCCACCCAGAGCAGACGGGTTACGCCGATATCGATCTGGTAGACCAGCGTCAGATATCTGTGGCCTTTGACGTATTGGCTTTCGTCAACCCGATGGCGTCGATCTGGCCCAGCATCCGGTGCTCCAGTCCCCAAGGGACGACGTGCTCGACCGCATCGAACACCTTGTCCCAGGAAGTAAAGCACTCTGCCGTTTCTTTCCACGAAAGCCGCCGCGCCCAGCGGGCTAGTCTGTCGGTTTACTGATAAAATTCACGGTCATGCGGGTTCCAATGCCTTTTCCCACGGACCAGCGACCGTGATCGATCTTTTCGCACCAGAAGTCCGGCGGAATCCTTGGCCTGTCTACGATCAGCTCCGCGCGGAGTCGCCAGTTCTGCATGTCCCCCCACCGTTCAACGGGTGGATGGTTTTCGATTACGAAACCGTGAAATGGATCATGACGGATCACGCTTCATTTAGTTCGCGGATTCCGGCGCCCAATTTCTCATTCATCTTCACTGACCCGCCCGAGCACACGAGGTTGCGGAACCTCATTTCGCGCGCGTTCACGCCACGGGCGATCGTCGATCTGGAACCGACAATTCGTAAGATCTCAAAAGAGTTGTTTGACAGCACCATCGCCGCCGGTCAAATGGAGTTCGCCTCAGACTTCTCTGCGCCGCTTGCAATGAGAGTCATTGCCGGGATGATGGGCATCGCACAAGAAGATTGGCCCCGTTACAAGCGATGGAACGATAAAATCCTTGGCCTAACTTTCACGCGGAGTGGCGGCGACCAGGCGCAACAGGCGATGCGCGATTTCAACAGCGTAACCAACGAGATGAGCGTCTATCTCCTGGAGACCATTGGTGACCGGCGAAAATCGCCGCAAAACGATCTACTGACAGGCCTCTTCGAAGCGGAAGTGGAAGGTGATCGCTTGTCGCACGAAGAGATACTCGCGTTTTTCCAGTTGCTTATGTTCGCTGGCCAGGAGACGACGACTAATCTGCTCAATAATGCTGTTCTTTCCTTTCTCGACCACCCGGACCAGCTATCGAGGCTGCGCAACGCGCCGCAACTTCTTCCATCCGCCATTGAAGAAGTGTTGCGCTATCGCTCGCCATTCCAATGGATGATGCGTACGCCGCTCCGCGATGTGGAGGTCCACGGCACGGCAATTCGGAAAGGCGCATTTGTGCTCCCGATGGTAGGCGCCGCGAACCGGGACCCTAAGCGTTTTCCGCATCCCAATCGGTTTGACATCGCCCGCGATCCCAACCCTCACGTCGCATTTGGCCACGGCATCCATTTCTGTCTCGGCGCGGCGCTGGCACGTCTGGAGGCGAGAATCGCATTGTCCGATCTGCTGTCGCGATTCGAGAGCTTTGAATACGCTGGCGATAAGCCGTGGCAGCCGCGGGAGGGCCTCATCGCGTATGGTCCTGCCAGCCTGCCGATTCGGTTCGAGGTGAAGCGGACGGAGTATGCCCGCACCTGAACCGCTGAAATCTAACAAGCAGTAATCGGTTCTACTTTCGCAAGCCCGACCTGATGGTCTCGAAGTAACGGCGTAGCGTTTGCCGGGGAGGTCAAACTGGTTCGAAAGGCAACTGGCTGCGAAAAGAGCCGACGCCCCACCATCCGGCTGCGAGTTCTCCGGCTACGCCGAGCCCAGCTTCCCGGCACCATTCGACCGTATCAGTGACCCACAGATCCCTCTGATGAGGCGTAAAAAAGGCTAATTAGCCACGGATGAACACGGATAACAGTATGTTTTTCAATCCATGTTTATCAGTGTGCATCCGTGGCCAACTTTCTTGGACGAATTTTTCAGCGTCCTATTTCAAGCGACCGTAGCCCTACGACGATCGACATTTCAGTCACCATACAGGGCGCGAGTCTTGACATAGGACGAAGAGTTCCAGGGATGTTGGAACTGACTCCAGACCCAAACTTGATAGTTTCCTTCGATGGGCAGATAGAAAACAGTCGTGGACAAGTGGGCAGCGAAGTTCTGGCGTTGAAGGGTGCCCTCCTCGTCTACCAGGGCAGGGCTCCCTCCTGTTGAGTGATTAGCGCGACGCCGGGGCTGAGGTGACCAACGATTTCGAAGACCGCCTTCTCTTTTTTGGGAATGTTACGCCACTTCGCCCAACGTCAAAGTGCCCGCGAATTCCACGGCGTCGGACGCGCTGAACTCGCGCCCCACCAGAAAGCCTCTCTTCTCCAAGAGGTGAATCGCCGCTTGTGTCTCGGGCGGAATGTTCGCGCACATCGTTTTCATGCGGTGCGCCAGTCCAGCCGGCAACACAACCACGGGCCATCCGCTGGGCAAGTCGCCGCCGCATAGAGAACACTTTTTATTCTTATCAATCATCATTTTCCTCGTTAGCAAGATTCCGTTCGGCTGTTCACGTTCGAGTCCAACCTTGCTAGTG
The DNA here is from genome assembly GCA_035640835.1 of Bryobacteraceae bacterium. Lineage (GTDB taxonomy): Bacteria > Acidobacteriota > Terriglobia > Bryobacterales > Bryobacteraceae > DASQVJ01. The sequence continues at coordinate 1,744 of DASQVJ010000104.1, read as the reverse complement.
CAACGCTCGCGCCATGGACAGTCGTTGAGAAGACGTGGCTTAGCTTCACGGAAAATCCTGAAATTTCGCGAATTCGTGCGCGTTCGGGAAAAAACGCGGTTGATGCGCGCGGTGATTGAAATCAGCGGTGTGGAGCCTTGAATCGATATTTATCGATGCCGCGCTTGATCTACGCCTCCATACTTTGCTCGGCCTCATATAGTTGACGGAGCTCGCACTCGCCATCACCAGCAACGGCGAGAAACTGCTTGACTACCTCGATGGCCTCTTGCTTCGATTTGGCCTGAATGATGGCCAGACCGCCGACTACCTCTTTCGCTTCTGTGAAAGGACCATCCGTCACAGTCACAGTTCCGTCGGACTGACGAACGCGCGCGCCTGTTGCGCTGGGCAGGCAGCCCTCGACTGCAAGGAGGTAGCCGGCTTTCATGCCCTCCTCGATAAGCTTGGTCATTCTGGTCATTTCTTCCTGGCTAGGAGGGGTGTTTCTTTCCTGCGTTTTGTAAAGGCTTAGGAATCGCATGATGTTCTCTCTCGTTCAATGGTAGGTAGTTACTTGGCTCCCGACATCGAGCCGTCCAGAAATGGGATTACGGTAGCGACCAGAGACGGATCGCTGAAAATGTTGTAGTGCGTGAGATTCGGCAGGATGGCGAGTCTCGCCTTGGGACGCCCGGAACCGTCCCATCCTCCATCTCGTTGGCCGCCGCCGAGAAGGCCGAACATCTCGACAGCATGGGCTGGTGGGAAGATGTCGGCATCTGCTGCAACGATCAAGGTCGTTGCCTGAATACCAGCGATCCCCTTCGATAAGTCAAAATCCTTTTTCATCGCGTCCCCGATCTTTTGCAATAGGCGGGGCCAATCCTCGGGCCTCGGCGCAATTTTGCTGTATAGCTGATACATCGGCGTCTGCTTCATGGCTTCGGCTGCCTGGGCATTCACATGGGCCTGCTGTGCGAGGATGTCCGGATAGAATCCATTGCGTCTGAAGGGTGTCGAGACCACGACAAGCTTGCCGACCACCTCGGGGTGTCGAATAGCTGTCTGGAGCGCGACGCCACCACCGAACGAGTAGCCCATGATGTCAGGCCGGTCGAGTTTCAGATGCTTGATGAGTGCTGCGATGTCAACGGCTATCAACTCGACGCTGAGAGGTCGATCGATGTCGGCCGTATGCCCGTGACCCTGCAGATCGACGCCGATGACCTGATGGCCCTTGGCGATCGCCTGAAGGTTAGCGCCGAACATTGCGGTCGCTCCGAGTCCGCCGTGTAACAGAATGACCGGCCTGCCCGAGCCGTGGACCTCATAGTAAAGCTTGAGGCCGTTGACTGGTGCATAGCCGGTCTCGGTCTGCGCGTGTGCAAGGGCAGATGCGGCTATGGCTAGAAAAGCCCTTCTGACAATCATCGTTGTGTGTCTCCTCCTGTCTATGCGTCGAGCGAGGCATGGCGAAATCGACAACATGGAGGACTTTTTTTAGAGTAATTTTCTGGATGGAGCGTCTAGTTATCATTTCCGAGGACCACAGTCGGGATGCGCAGTAGTCGGCGGCACTTAGGATCGGGCAAATACGTCCGCCCGAGTTGCTAGTCCGTCGTCGCCACGGTAAACTGCCCCGCATGAAACGTCGCGACCTCCTTCTAGGCTCTTCTTTCTACCTGACCATGGCCTCGCGAGCTCAAGCACAACAAAAGCTCGACAAGGCTGCCATCGAGCGTTGGATGAAAGAACTATCCAA
>DASQVJ010000103.1:0-3882 GCA_035640835.1 Bryobacteraceae bacterium | reverse complement strand
GATGGAACGGCTAATCGAGAGTCCCATGCCCATGCCGCCCGCCTTCGTGGTGTAGAAAGGCTCAAAGATCCTTGGCATCGTCTTCGGGTCAAGCCCTGGTCCCGAGTCTTCAATTGTTACCTGCACCTGGTCCGAATCGGTGTTCCGCGTGATGATCACCAGTCGGCGGGCATGCTCATCCACACTGCACATGGCCTGGATGGCATTCATGACCAGGTTCAGCACCACTTGTTGCAACTGCACCCGATCGCCCGACACAGGCGCCAAGTCATTTGCGAAGTCCGTCCGGATCACGACCCTGTCTGTTTTCGCTTCATCCCCGACCAGGGCGATAAGTTCCAGAATGGTCTGATTCAGGTCCAGTTTTTCTATGCGCGCCGCCGCCCTTTTTGTGAGCGCGCGAATATGCGCAACCACTTCACCGGCCCGCTTGCCGTCGCGAACGATGCGGCGAGCAGCTTCCCGGGCTTCGTCGAGGTTCGGCACATTGACGGCCAGCCAGCGGAGGCAGGCGCTACCGTTGTTCACGATCCCGGAAAGCGGCTGGTTCACTTCATGCGCGATCGAGGCGGCCAGTTCGCCCATCATGCTCACCCGGTTGATGTGCGAGAGATCCGCCTCGAGCTGGAGCCGTTTCTCGCGCTCAGTCTCAGCGCGCTTGCGATCCTCAATGTCGGTGAGGACTCCATACCAACTCAGAATTTTTCCGCGCCCATCGCGCAGAGGCACACCGCGACTCAGGAACCACCGATAATTCCCATCGGCAGCCCGAAAGCGGCGCTCATCTTCGAAAGGCTCGCCCGAAGCGAGGGCGGTGCGCCATATCTCCCGGGATCGCTGACGATCGTCAGGGTGAACTGCCTCCAGCCAGGCTGAACCGTCTCCGCGCTCCTCCGGGAACACGCCCGTATACTCCGCCCAACGCCTGTTTACGAACAGATTGCTCCCGTCCGGACGAGCAGTCCAAGCCATCGCCGGGATCGTGTCGATCAAATCGCGAAGCTTCCTGAACTCCCGCTGGAGTCGCCGGACACGCAGTTGATAGGCGGCCCACAGCAGTGTCAGAAAAGCGGACGTGATCGCGACCTTGAACCAGTTCGTCTGGTAGAACGCGGGGGCGACGGAGAACTCCAGTGTGTCGCCGGTTTCGTTCCACACACCGCTGTGGTTGGAGGCAATGACGCGGAAGCGGTACTCGCGGGGAGCAAGGTTCGTGTATTGTGCCTGTCGCTCGTTTATCACTTCCTTCCAGTCGGGATCTTGCCCTTCCAACTTGTACCGGAATCGAACCCGCTCCGGGACTGCGAGGCTCAACGCCGTGTAATCAATCCAAACGTCGCGCACGTGAGCAGGCAGGCGCAGGCCGGGTCGTGGCTCGTAGAACTTGTCATCCGCTTTGATTCGCTCGATGTGCACGGGCGGGGGGACGTTATTGAACGGGGCGGCGCGGGTGAGGCGCTCCGGGTCAGCGATGCTCACGCCATCCAGCGGCAGGAACCACAGTTTCCCATCTTCAGATTTGGCAACTCGCGGCTCATAGTCGCTGGCTTTGCTACGGCTCCTGACACCTTCGGACACATCGAAGACTGCCGTCTCGACCACGCGCTTAGAATCGATGCTCCAGGCGTTCAACTCCGCGCGAGATATCCGCACGAGCCCACATTCCGTATAGAACCAGAAGTCTCGCTTGTCGTCCTGCGTGACCCAGAGAATTGTTTCACACGGTAAGCCGTTTGCCTGCGTAAGGGTTGCGACGCGACCGTCTTTCAGCCGGCTTAACCCTCCCTCGGTGGCCGCCCACAGCGCATTCTGAGCGTCGAGATGAAGCGCGCTGACATGGCCTCGACCAAGTCCATGGGCTTCCGTGAACATTCGACGGACCTGTCCATCCTTGAACCAGGCCACACCGCCTTTATAGAATCCAAGCCATAGCCCGCCGGCGTCACGGCCCGCGATTAGCGAGTACGCAACACCGTGATCACCGAAAGCGCTCCATGGGATTTGTTCTACTACGCGCATGTCCACCAGATGCGTAAGGCCCGGAACGGCGCTAATCCAGAGATTCCCCACGCTGTCGCCGGTAATCGAACTTACCCGCCCTCCAGTCTCCAGGCTTATCGGATGGAAATGGCCATTTTCGAACCAGGCAATCCTGCGAGGTATGGAAACCCAGATTCGGCCCCGATGATCCTGATAGAGCGATTGGATGCTATCGTGCGGCAAGCCACTGGCGGTGATCTTGCGGACTGCGCCACCAGCTACAGCCTGTGGCAATGATGGCGCCCCCGGCCTGCGGAATTGAGTGATTTGTCCCGCGTGCCATCGATTCAATCCATCAATCGTGCCAAGCCAAACGCTCCCGTCTCTGGCGGCGAGGACGGACACGACAACGGGATTCGACAGGCCCTGCGCGACAGAATACGTCGGGACAGCAACATCCCGAAAGCGGTCGACTCCGTCGAGGGTCGCTACCCAGATATTGCGCTCCCTGTCCTCAAAGAGCCACTTCACCTGATTACCGGAAAGCCCATTGGAGCTATTGAAGACATCCATTCTTCCCCGGTGCAGGTGAAACAAGCCGTCGTTTGAAGTGCCTATCCAAAGGCCGCCATCCCGGTCCCGGAGAAACTTCGCCTGCTTGACCCGATGATCTCGCCCCGGAAGGCGGTAAGGTTCGGCCTTGTCATTCACGATCTGCCGAATTTCGTCGTGACTCGCGGCCAGCAGGACGCGCCGCTCGTCCTGAATCAGCCCCAGCGGGCTATCCATTATGCCTGTGGCCGGATAGTGCCTTGGAGGGCCTGGTTTCCAGCACCAAAGTCCTGTTGCTGCTCCCACCCAAAGGTTACGCTGATGGTCCTGATACAGCGACATCACTTCGTACCCTAAACTGCCGTCCTCGCCGTAGCACTCGACGCCGTCACGTTTTATGGCGCAGAGTCGTCCTCTCGGAGCTGCCTCTCCGCCGACCCAAATCGTTCCGTCATCGTCTTCCAGCAATGTACCGATTGCCAGCCCGGACATCTCGGGATAGTGAGTCAACTTAGTGCGATTCCAGCTGACCAGCCCTGCAAACGTCCCGATCCAGAGCGTCCCATCACGCGCTACGAGCAAGCTCTTGATGTATTTGCTCGGGAGGCGTTCACCAGCTGGCGGCTGCCAGTCCACACGTGTCACTCCATCGAAGCGAACTAAACCGTGTTCCGTGCCGAACCAGATATAGCCGTCCGGTGTCTGAACAATCGTCGAGATCAGTCCTTTGAAAAATCCTCCGCGGACCGTCCACGAGGCATGTGCATATTGACGGACATCGAGCGATGGGTCCAGCGCAAGGACAGCGGGAGACCAAACGAACGCGTTCAGTGCGACGACCGTAGCGAGGGCCGGCGCACGTTTTGCTTTCGACATCTCGCTCGTTTTTTATAGTGTACGTTCTAAAAGAAAGGCCAGTCGCCTCGCCGTGACCCGGTTCGACTCGTTCTGCCAACCAAATTCGAACCCTGACGCGGAGTCCGGGCAGGAGGGTCTGGAGGGCCAGCAAACCAAATACTGGTTTCCGTCTTTAACACCCTTTGATCCCCGGAAGGAAGCGATGCTATCGATTCGCAATCGTTGACTTCGTCCATCCTAGCTCGGGTAAAAGTGTGTAGAGGCTTCCGGGAGAACAGTGTCAAGCAAGCTCGGCCGTCCCTCAACCCGGAATCCTCACATGGCCGCGTGGAGGTCAGAGCCATCGCCGGCGCGTCCGGCCAGCATCGTGAAAAAGAAGCGACTTCCTTCTCCTGGCGCGCTCTCAACCCAAATACGGCCCCCGTGAAGTTCTACCAGCCGCTTCGTGATTGCCAGGCCGAGGCCGGCGCCGTTGTGTACATTCGTCCTTGG
>DASQVJ010000102.1:0-3908 GCA_035640835.1 Bryobacteraceae bacterium | reverse complement strand
TGGAGCCGAACGCGCGAAATTCGCAGAATCAACCTTTGGCTGTCGCTCCTCAAGGGGCGACGGTCATCGTTCAGTAGTGGTATGCAGGTTCGCAGCAGTACTCGATTGAAGCGGCAATCGGGTTTGACGCTCGTCGAGCTGATTGTGGCGTTCACCATCCTGTCGATCCTGACTGCAATGGCCGTTCCTATGGCGCGTTACAAGCTGCGCCGGGATCGCGAGAAGGAGCTTCGATACGCGCTCGAAACCGTGCGAAAGGCCATCGACAAGTACAAGGACGACTGCGATGCCGGCAAGCTTGGTCAAACGAAGCTGGGAAGCGATTGCTTCCCGGAGAATCTCGAGATGCTCGTTGAAGGCGTCAAGGCGGGCGGGTCCGTTGACAAAAAGATGCGCTACTTACGGCGCATCCCCAGAGACCCGTTCACAAATTCGACCGAATGGGGGCTGCGCAGCAATCAGGACGACCCAAAGGGCAATGCCTGGGGTGGGCAGAACGTGTTCGATGTGTATTCCAAAACCACGGAGAAAGCAGCCGATGGCACGCCTTATTCGGAGTGGTAAGCAACGCGGCTTCACCATCATCGAGCTGATGGTGGTGCTGGTAGTGATCAGCATCCTGGTTTCGATCGCTGTGCCTTATTACCAGAAGGCGCTGATTCGATCCAAGGAATCCGTATTGAAGAACAACCTGTTCACAATGCGGGTGATCATCGATGAGTACACCTACGACAAGGCCAAGGCCCCGCAGAGCCTGCAGGACCTGGTGAACGAGGGTTATCTCCGGCAGATCCCGGTCGACCCCATGACCGGCTCGAATCAGACGTGGCGCGTGATCATGGAAGAATCGGGAAATAGCGCTTCCCAATCCGAGCCCGGCATCTTCGATGTGCGAAGCGGGTCCGACAAAACGAGCCTCGAAGGCAACGCTTACGCCGAGTGGTAGCTCGGGCCTTTATTAGCGCTTGGGCGTGATGTACTCGAGCCAGCCGTCCATCATTTCTTCACCGCTTGGGCTGCCCCAGCGCACTGTCTTGGTGGGATCCGGGTTCGAGCGATTGTTCCTCGAGTTGTCGAAGTGGGCGATGATTCGGATCTGCGTACCCTTCGGCAGCTTCAGCGGCTCCTTGAACTCGTAGAGTGTTTGCCATTCGAACTGGTAGCTCGGAACGTTCAGGATCGTTTCGGGCTGCGCACCGGGCTTCGTGATTTCGACCCGTTGGCTCTTGCCGCGGTAGTGCATGTGGGGCGTGTACGACAGAAGCACGATGTCCTGGTCTAGCGCATAACATGCGGTCACTCGATGGTTGTCGGCACCGGCTGGAATCTTGAAGAACAGATTGTGGAGGTCTCGCCGGAGCACTTCGTGTTTTGGCGGCTGTTTGGCCACAATGAAACCGACGCTGGTGCGATCCGTTTCCGGCTTGCCGGTTGCCGGCGAATAGTGAATCTGAAACTCGAGAGTGGAGCCTGCGGGTATTCGCTTGGCATAACCGCTCGGCCAACGATCCGGGTCACGACCGGGCAGGTAAGACGCGAGTACGCTTCCGACCAGGCGATCCGTTCCGGGGTAATCTCCTCCGCCTGGATGGCTGCAGCCATCATCGATGGCGGGCACCTCCGGCCGCATGTGCGAGCCGAACTCGTCGCTGAAGGTTAGCGGCTTGCTTGTGTCGAGGACACCGCTTGGGTCAGCCTCCTTTGGGCCTGATTTCGGCAGTCCTTCAGGCGGGATGATCCGGACATGCGCATGATGCACCACCTTCCGATTCCCCGGACGGAGCTCTACCGCTTGCACCCAGACGTCTTCCTTGAGGTTCATTGGCACACGAAACGTGGTGTTGACGTCCGGTCCGCCTGACTTGACCTGATACACCTCCGGGATCGCGTACTCGAGATCCGGTGTGCCGAGCCGCCAGCCCTCCACGAATTTCGGCGCCGGAGGCAGATCTTTCGGATCCCCCTCGAGCGAGCCCCCTTCCACCCAAGCCCGAATCTTCGCGACCTCATCTTCGGTCAAGCGTGCGTCGTTTGCGAACTCGCCGTACCTGGGGTCGGCATGCCACGGCGGCATGCGCCTGGAGACCACGGCTTCTCGGATCGCCTTTGACCAGGGCCGCGTCTCCTTGTAGCTGAGAAACGACATGGGCGCGATGTCATTCGGTCGATGGCATCCCGTGCATCGCGCGTACAAGATAGGAGCGATATCCCGATTAAACGTGACCTCGGTTCCCCATGCCGGCGACAACAGACCGAACAAGACAGCCGGTAGAAGACGCAGCTTCATACTACGGATCGTATCAATGATCGCCCGCGAGCGGGTTCTTGAGAACTTCCTTGAGGCACGTCCACAATAGATAAGATTGCACGAACACTCACTGCGGACCCTTTTGCAGAAATATTGGGGTTACACCGATTTCCGGCCGAAACAGGAGGCGATCTGTTCCGCGATCGTCGAGGGTCATGACGTGGCAGTCGTGATGCCTACCGGTGGTGGCAAGTCGCTCTGCTATCAATTGCCGGCGCTCGCCCTCGAGAAGACGGCGGTCGTCGTTTCGCCATTGCTTTCCCTGATGCAGGATCAGGTGGCGCAATTGACGGACCGAGGTATCCCGGCTGCTGCATTGAACAGCTCACTCAGCTTCGATGAGCAGGCATGGGTCCTGCGAGCTGTCCGAAACCGCCAACTGCGGTTGCTGTATGTCTCACCAGAGAGGTTAGCGCGCGAGGACACTTGGAACTGGCTGCAGGATCTCGATCTGAGCTTCTTCGCGATCGATGAGGCGCACTGTATCTCGGAGTGGGGGCATGAGTTTCGACCCGAGTACCGACAGTTGAACCGGCTGCGGTCCACGATGCCGAATGTGCCGATCGCAGCCTTCACCGCCAGCGCGACACGACAGGTTCGTCGCGATGTGCTTGAGCAGTTGCGACTGAATGAGCCACGCACCTTCATCTCGAGCTTCTTCCGCCCCAACTTGAATTACTCCGTTCACAAGTGCAAGAGCACGGAGCAGAACGCTTTCCTCTTGCGCATTTTGGAGGGCCAGCGGGGCGAGAGTCTGATCATCTACGCGCCGACAATCGCTCGTGTCGATGAAGTAGTCACTTTCCTGGCAGCCAATGGCATCCGCGCTCTTCCCTATCACGGAAAGATGGACGCGGACCAAAGACGCGATAACCAGCGACGATGGATGGACGACGAGGTCCGCGTGCTCGTGGGGACAGTCGCGTTCGGCATGGGTATCAACAAGCCCGACGTCCGCGCGGTGGTCCACCTGGCGCTGCCCAAATCGATCGAGCAGTACTACCAGGAAGCCGGGAGAGCCGGACGCGACGGCGAACCTGCGGACTGCGTCCTTCTATGGCGAGGCCAGGATGCCGGGCTACTGGCGCATTTCATCGAGCAGGTCGAGGACTACGCCGAGAGGCAACGCAGTTGGGATCGCTATCGTGAGGTACGCCAATTCGCTGAGGCTCCAAAGTGCCGGCATGCTCAGATTTGTTTGCACTTCGGCGAGACTCCCAAATGGACGAGCTGCAACGCTTGCGACGTCTGCGTTGGCTTGCCCGATTGGCTGAACGGGACGCCATCGACGCTCAAGGTTCAGTTGGGCGAGAAGCGAGCGAATGCGCCGCGTGAGGCCGCGAATCCTGAGCTCATGGACCGTTTGCGCACCTGGCGTCGCGAGTTGGCAAAGCAGCGAGCCGTCCCGGCCTATGTGATCCTCAACGATCGATCGCTGGAAGACATTTGTGCGAAGATGCCGGAGTCCCTGGTCGACCTCGAGGGTGTGTTTGGGTTTGGAACCGTGAAGATCAGCTCGCTTGGACCTGACGTGCTCAAGATTGTCGACGAGTACGGGCACGCAGAACGTTAGGCCGAGGCTTGTCGACAAAGGTGATGG
>DASQVJ010000101.1:0-7960 GCA_035640835.1 Bryobacteraceae bacterium | reverse complement strand
ATACGGTCAATGTTGCACCAAATGAATCGCTCGATCTGATAATGGATTTCACAGATCCGATCATTCGCGGCGTCTCTGTATTCCACTGTCACCTGCTGAAGCATGAGGACAAAGGGATGATGGCGAAAATTTTGTTCCAGTAACCTAAGCGTTCGGTGAACGCCGATGAAGACGTCTTACAGACGGCCGGTTCTAGACTTTATGTCGATGGTGATGACCCGTGGGCGCTGGCCTGCGTGCGGGCCGGCACTCCACCGAACAGCGGGCCAAGCCCTTCAGCCATCGTGGGATGTGTGAACACAGCGTCGCGCAGCGCAGTATAAGGCAGCTTCCCCATCATCGCTGTCTGGACCACCGCCAGGATCTCGCCCGCGTGCGGTCCCATCGCCGTGAAACCGATGATTTCGTCGGTGTCTTGGCTGACCAGCGCCTTCATGAAGCCGCGTGTTTCCGACAGTGTTCGGGCGCGAAGCACTGCCTGCATCGGCAACTTCGCCACCCGGTAGGGGCGACCCGCCGCGACCGCTTCGTTTTCGTTGAGTCCGACTCGCGCTATTTCCGGATCGGTGAAAAGACAGAACGGTATCAGGCGATCGCGCGTGTTTCGAGAGCCTCCGTGAAGGTTGGCCTGTACAATGCGAAAGTCATCCTCAGAGACATGGGTGAAGTGAGGGCTACCTGCGCACTCGCCCAAAGCCCAGATGCCGGCCGCCGACGTTTCGAGGCGGTCGTTCACCTGAACGTATCCACGGGCGTCCGTCGCTACGCCGGTTTTGTCTAGCCCGATGTTCTGCGTATTGGGAGTTCGGCCACTGGCCACAAGAATATCGCTCCCCTCCAGAACCGAGGTTCCCGCTGAAGTAGTGAGAGTCACGCGCACGGAGTCCCCGGACGAGCCTTCCACCTGCGCGACGCCCACGTTCAACCGAATATCGACGCCGTCGAGATGAAGAAACTCAAGAAGCGCATCGGCCACATCTCTGTCCTCGCGAGCAAGCAGCTGTGGTCCGCGCTCCAGAATGGTGACACGGCTCCCGAAACGGACGAATGCCTGCGCGAATTCCAGGCCAACATAGCCGCCGCCCAGAACGATCAAATGGGTGGGAATGCGATCGAGTTCGAGCGCCTCTACATGCGTGAGCGGCTTCGAGGCGCGAAGGCCCGGTATATCTGGGATAACCGCGTGCGTCCCCAGATTCAGGAACACGCGCTCGCCGTGCAGAGTGCGCACGCCGCCGTTGTTCAGGCGAACCTGAATGGTCTTCGAAGCAACGAAGCTGCCCTCACCAAAGACCAGCTCGGCGCCGCTTTCCTTGTACTTGTCCATATGCATGCTGACGAGGCCATCAACCATCCGCCGCTTGCGAGCCCTCACCTCAGCCATTTCAATTAAGGACGGCGCAGTGCCGCTGCCGAAATCACGGTCATGACGGACAAAGTCTGCCACTTTCGCGCTGTGGATCACGTTTTTCGTCGGCAGGCAGGCGATATTCGGGCATGATCCCCCGATGAGGCGGCGTTCGACAACCGCTGTCCGCAGACCTTCACTGGCGCTCGTCCAGGCGGTAAGTTTGCCTCCCGCCCCGCTGCCGAAAACAAGGACATCGAAGCCTTCGATTTGACTCATGACAGGTGTGCTCCTCTTTTTTCGATGTGACAGGTTAGCTCTTGGCTTGCATGGATTTCACGAGGGCGGCCGCGGACGCTCCTTCGAGTACCAAACGGCGGGGCGCTCAGCCAGGCCCAGGAATTCGTTAGGCAATATGTAACGGTGCCCGAGGTGGCGCGGCGCTACACCCGGTTTCAGCGACATCGTGCAACGTTGGGCACCAGCCGCCTCGATAGAAACTCAGGAGAACCGGACCAGTCGCGAGCAGGTGTTTCAGGCGTAGGGAACCACCGCGAGCATCAGGCAAGGCAAAAGTCCGGCGCACGATCACCTGCTTTCAACGCCCTTTGCGATATGCCGGAAGCCGCCAGCTCATATCGGCGCGGATCATGGCGTCGCGAATTTCCGGCGGCAGTTGCGCCATGAATTCTGAACGAAAGGCATCAAGCTCTGCTTTGAGTGACATCGTTCGGCTCCGCGTTAGATCTGGGCCACGCCGCCATCGACGTAAAGCTCGATTCCAGCGACGTAACTCGCTTCGTCCGATGCCAGGAAGGAAACAGCTTTGGCGATCTCATCCGGATCTCCCAATCTGCCCAGGGGAACGCTCTTTGCGAGATCGTCCTTCAGCTTCGTCAGCGCTTCGCCCTGCTGCCACGTGTCGAAAATCGGAGTATCGATATGTCCAGGACTGATTGTGTTCACGCGGATGTGACGGTCTTTCAACTCGTAGGTCCACGTGCGCGCGAAAGAGCGGACCGCCGCCTTCGTGGCGCTGTAAACGCTGATGGACGGGAAAGCCTTCACGTCGGCAATCGACCCCGTGAGAATAATCGATCCACGGTCGTTCATAAGCGGAAGTCCCTTCTGCACCGTGAAGAACATCCCCTTTACATTTGCGTCGAAGTGAAGATCGTAGAACTTCTCGTCGACGGCGCCCAAAGGCGCGAGTTGCGAAACTCCGGCATTGGCGAAAATCACGTCGATCTTCCGATTCTGTTTCCTGACCTCTTCGTACAAACGATCGAGGTCGCTCAGATTGGCAACGTCGCCCTGGACTGCCGTAACATTCGGACCGATGCCCGTCGCTGCTCGGTCCAGCGCGTCCTTCCGCCGGCCGGTGATGAACACGTGATCCATTCCTTCCTGAACGAATCGTTTCGCCGTGGCTAAACCCATACCGGTGGAGCCCCCAGTGATGACCGCAACTTTTCCAGCGAATTTGTCTGCCATGTTAGCCTCCGTTGCAATCAGCATTCCACAGGAAAGATAGAAGACACCCGTCGGTCATAAGATTTATTCCGCTCAAGAATGGATCGTCTGCAGGAAATGACGATCGCAAGTCTCGAAGACAGGTTAATGTCTGCCTCTTGACACGATCGACGCGGAGACTAGCTCCGACAGACGCCGGCACAGCGTTCTACGAACGCCCGCTTCGCGCCATCAGGGAGGCAAACGAAGCGGAAGCCGCGGCGTAGCGCGCTGGCGCGGGACTGGAGGGCCGTTTACGCATCGCTGCGCCCGTCACCTTGTCGCGTCTGCACCTGGTTCCGCAGCTTGGGCATTTTCTCGATGCCATCACAAGGTCCATCTTGACCTTGTGATGGATGACAGTGTGGTCGATCCGGTGGCGGAAAAGGTCGATGTGGCCTTGCGGATGGGGCGAGTCCTGCTTAGCTTGTCCGACGAGGAGTTCCGCGCCCACCAGCGGATTTGCTCGAACACGACGTCGCCGATATGTCTCGCAGGCTCGGGCGTCAAGACGATGGGTCGGACTGCTACCGGCGTCCGTGCCCTGCCCGTCGCTCAGAACGAACATGTTCGTCGGTTCGTCAAGCAGCGGCTGCACGACGCCCGGGCATAGCTCGTCCCGCCTACGCGTGCCATGCCCGTCGAGGCGTTCCACGTCACGACTATAGAAGGGCACGGAGTCGATACCGCTGTTTGGGGCCTTCGGGCTCGCCCATCAGATTGGCACCACGGACTACTCCCGGCAGCGGAAATTTTGTCCAGCGAGATAGACGATTCCCGCTCTATCGATTGCTCCCTAGAAAGGTCACGAATACGATACCGCCATGCCTGGGAAGCTCACTTGCGTGATCCTGCTGCTCCTGATGGCTGGCCCGGTGTTGGTCGGTCAAACTACAAACGGAACAATTCTCGGAGTGGTTACCGATCCCAGTGGTGCCCTTGTGCCCGGAGCGTCTGTTCGGGTGACACATGAACAGACCGGACTGGCTCGCGATCTCACGACGGACGAGACCGGACTGTACCAAGCGCTGTCCCTGCCGATTGGACACTACTCTGTGACGGCGTCCGCGCCGGGCCTGCAGCGCACCAGTTACACGGGCATTCAGCTACAGGTTCAGCAGACGCTTCGTTTCGATATCGCGCTGAAAGTAACGCAACAGGCGGAGGCGATCACAGTGAACGCAGCGACGCCGCTCCTGGACCAGGACAGTGCCGCCGTTGGTACCGTGATCGACAACTCGCGTCTGATCGAGATGCCGTTGAATGGCCGAAATTTCAACCAGCTCTCACTCCTGTCGCCAGGCGTCGTACAGTTCTATTCCGGTGGAGGTGCTGTAGGGTTCGGCGGCCAGCTGAGCATTGGTATCTCGACCAATGGGTCACGCTTCAAGGATCAGAACTACTTGATCGATGGCATGTCGAACTACAACACCTTTCTATATTCGACCGGCATCGACGTGTCGCTCGACATGATCCAAGAGTTCCGGCTGCAGACGGCCACGTACAGCGCGGAGTACGGCCTGGGCGGTGGTAGCATCAGCGTGGCTTTCAAGTCTGGCTCAAACGCATTTCACGGCACAGCGTTCGAATATCTTCGGAACCCACATCTGACGGCCCGCAACTTCTTCTCGCCGACGCCGCAGATCCTGCGCAGGAACCAGTTTGGCGGCACCATCGGCGGTCCCGTCATTCGAAATCGCACGTTCTTCTTCTTTGGATATGAAGGCGTGCGGCAGCGGCAGGCGTCGCTGCCATCAGGAACTGTGCTTTCTCTCGATGAACGGGAGGGCAGGATGAACTTCGACATCCGGGATCCGCTCACGGGTCAACCATTCCCGAATCGCACCATTCCGGCGGCTCGCTTCGATCCCGTTGGAAAGCTCGCCATGGAAACGTTCATACCGAAGCCGAATTCCGGAAACTCGTTCGGTGTGTACCCATCTTCCTCGCCGCTCGACAACAATCAATACGGAGTCAAGATCGATCATCTCTTCTCAACGAAGGACAACGTCTTCGGGCGGTACATGAAGTATCGGCAGAGCTCGAAACCCGTATTCGGCGTCGGATTGATGGACTACGACAACTCGTATCCGGCATCGCACACCGCGCTCGGATGGACACACAGCTTCAGCCCGAGATTGATCAATGAAATGCGGGGATCGTACCGGCGAGAGGGTATCGACCAATTCAACATATTGAAGGAAACGAAAGATACGTACAGCTTTACGCAGGCAGCCGGCATCAAGGGCGTTGATACCTTCACGTCGGGCGCGCCGTTCTTCAGCCTTCCCGGAGTGGGCGCGGGGTACATTGGCTCCTTCTTCGCTCCGGCTACTTTTACCTTTGATACCTACGAGTTTTCCAATACCATCTCATATGTTCAAGGCAAGCACGGAGTGCGAGCGGGCATCAACATACGGAAAACCTGGCAGCGCGCCGACGCATACGCGACCGGTCGAGGTGTCTATAACTACACTGGCGTCTACACCGGGCTTCCCATCGCGGACTTCCTCATAGGCGCACCTTCGAGTGTGAACGCAACGCAATCGGCGCCAGTTAGCTACTTGCGCTGGGGCTACATCAGTGGTTTTGTGCAGGACGACTGGAAGGTATCGCAGAACCTGACGTTGAACCTCGGCCTGCGTTGGGGCGTGGACACTCCGCCCTATGACAAGAACGACCAATTCGCGACGTTCGATTATCCGAGCCGTAGGATCGTTCTGGCCGGAGAAGACGGTGCGTTCCCGGTGGCGGCCAACCCGACCATCATCGCGAACAGTCCAGGTGTGTTCGTTTCCGCCAAGGATGCTGGCTACCCCAGGCGTACCCTCCGCAAGACAAACTGGCGAGATTTTGATCCGCGATTTGGCTTCGCTTGGCGTGTGTTTGATAAAACGGTCCTGCGAGGCGGGTACGGCATCAGCCACGCACCTCGTGATGCTTACAGCGTGCTCAATCAGGCGCGAGGTGTACCGTTCGGTGGCGCGACCTACTCGGTGAACAACACGCAGCCGATCCCGACCATCGACACACGAGATCCGTTCAGGAATGCGACGGCCGGCGGACCGACTGCCACGCCGGGCGGAACCTTCTTTCCGCTCGGCTCACCTACCGGGTATATGCAGCAGTTCTCGTTCAACGTGCAGCGAGCGATCACAGACTCGACGAAAGTCGAAGTCGGTTACGTCGGTACGAAAGGTACGAATCTGTTGAACAACTACACGACGTTTAACTCGCCGCAGCCTGGGCCTGGACCGATCGACCCCCGCCGCCCGATTCAAGGACTCGGAGCATTCGGCGTCTTCCAGAACGATGGGAATCTGACCTATCATTCCCTGCAGGTGAACTTGAATCAGCGATTCGCTGCGGGGCTGAGCCTGACGTCGGCATTCACTTGGGGCAAGGCCATCGATACTAACAGTGGACAGTTCTACAGCAGCGTCTCTTACGATATCGACTTCAACAATCCGCGGCTCTCACGAGCTCGTAGCGATAACGATGTCGCAGCCAGATGGGTGACGAGCTACATCTATGAACTGCCGTTCGGGCGAGGTAAGAGGTTTCTCGACCGCGGGGGCATCCTGAATGGCATCTTCGGAGGTTGGCAGTTGTCGGGCATCTTCACACTTCAATCGGGACTGCCGTTCAGCGTCCTGGTTGCGGGAGATCCGGCGAACGTAAGCGCGGTAAATGGGTTCGACCGCCCGGATCGGATTGCACCGGGCAACAACATTACACCGACAGTGGCGCGATGGTTCGATCCAAATGCTTTCGTAGTGGCTGGAGACACTGAACTACCCTTAGCGCAGCGGACACATTTTCGGCACGGTAATGCAGGCCGAAATATCCTGAATGCCGACGGGATCATCAATCTCGATTCGGGATTGTTCAAGAGCTTTCACATTACGGAGACGCACCGCCTGCAAGCCCGGCTGGAAGCGTTCAACGTAGCGAATCACGCGAACTTCGGAGCACCGAACAACACGATCATCGCGTCGAAGGTTCCCGGCAGGACCACCGCAGAGGTGAATCCGAATTTCGGCCGCGTGTCGACAGCGTCGTCGCCGCGCATTCTTCAAGTCGCGTTGCGGTATGTCTTCTAGAGAGAATCAAACCCGACAATCATGTACGCTCAAGCAAGTCCAACACAAGGTGCGCTGCCGCGAGATATCAAGCGGGCAGCGCCACAATCAGACCGGAAGATCAGGATAGGGGTGGTGGGTGGCGGATTCGGAGCTACCTTCCACTGGCATGAACATCCGAACTGCGTAGTCACAGCCGCCACCGATCTCCACGCAGCCCGTCGGGATCGCCTCAGGCAGGTGTATAAGTGCGACAACGTCTATCCGTCTCTGGACGCGATGCTAGCGGCGCGGAAGGACCTCGATGCGGTTGCCGTGTTTAGTGGTGCGCTGGATCATGTGAAGCACGCCGTTCAGTGTATGCGTCAGGGACTGCATGTGGTCTCGGCATGCCCTGCGTGCACGACGGTGGAAGAGGCGGCGGAACTGAAACAGGTAAAGGAGTCCACCGGCCGGAAGTACATGATGGCCGAGTCGAGCTTCTATCGATCCGGCTGCATTTACGCGCGCGGTTTGTTTGAGAACGACGGATTCGGCAAGGTGATCTATCAGGAAGTGGAGTATTATCACGACTTCCCGCCGGACAAGTTGCTGGCCGATCCGAAGTCGCTGTACTTCAATCCAGATGGATCGAAGAGCTGGAGGCGTGCGTATCCTCCTCTGCTTTATCCGACGCATTCGTTAGGCTACGTGACTGGTGTCACACAAGAGCGCATCACCAGTGTGTCAGCGCTTGGATGGGGCGCCAACTACGCCATCTACCGCAATCGCGAGAACGCCTACAAGAATCCGATCAGCAACGGAACGGCCCTGATGCAAACGAACGAAGGGAACACGGTCCGGTGCAACGTGTTCTGGTCTGTGGTAGGCGAAGGCGAGCAGGCACGCTGGTATGGGGACAAGGGAGCCTTCCTGATGGCACTGCCGGGTGTGCACGCGGACAGTTGGCAGCCGAGAGGAGCGAAAGCCCAGCCCGTGACCTTGCCACCATACTGGGACAGCGCTGTCCTGCCGAAAC
>DASQVJ010000100.1:0-6312 GCA_035640835.1 Bryobacteraceae bacterium | reverse complement strand
GGTCGAACTGGGTGGTGGAGGCGTTCTGGATGCGGTTGATGCGCCAGCGTGCGTTCGCCAGTTGGACGACGAGGTCGCGCTCGACGTTGGTGGCGGGTTGGAAGTCGTCGAGATAGCTGGCGAGGAGCTCGTCGTAGTCAGCCTGGTTCTCGGAGGCGAGGACGACCCGGGTGGAGTAGAGGCCGAGCTTGGTGGCGTTCTGCGAAGAGGTCGCTTTGCCCTGGGCGGTGACAGGCCCCTGAGACTTGGCGCCATTGGCGCGGGAGGCTTCGATTTGTGCGTCGGTGCGGTTTTTCATTCCGACTGGATTTTGCGGTGTGGGGTATGGGCGCGACGTTTTGGGCGAGGGTCGAATGTCGTGGAAGTGCTTGGGGGAGTAGGAGAAGAAAAATTTGGGGGTTTGGGGAACGGGGTTCCGTGTTGTTTGGGATTGTGCGGTGCAGCTGAAGTCGGAGCCAGACCGGCCGTGCGTTGGAGCTTTTGGGCGGTCCGTGCTTGCTCCAGCCTCCGACCGCGGATCAAGGTGTTTTCTGGGAGCGGTGGCGGGCAGGGAGGAAGCGCGTTTCTCGGTTCGAAGTTGACGATCTAGCGTCTCTGTTGCTGTTCTGCAGTGACCCGCTTCTACGACACAGGGCCGATGCAGGCTCAAAGGGGAGCGGCCGGCATGTTTTGGCGAAGGCTTGTGTGAGGATGTCCTTGCTGACAGGGCCGGAAGCTACTCCCACGACAAGGGCAACGAGTTTCTTCCTCGGTCGTATCTAGGTTCCCAGGCATTCATGAGTAGGAACGTAATCGCAGCGTTAGCACCCGTCCTCTTATCGCCGTCGATAAACGCGTGGTTCTGGCACCGAACACGTATGCGGCGGCGATTGCAGGAATGGTGTCGTGGAGGTATTGACCTCCGAACGTTGCAGCTGGGGTGTTGACGGAAGACGCAAGTGCAGCCGGGTCCCTCAGGCCTCCGATCCTCCATAGAACTCGATCTGCTGAGCGTGGATTTCGATGACCTCATCCAACGTCAGAAAGATCGGGTCCATGCGCGACGACTACTCGGCGAGCTTCTTGAATGCCCTTCCGAACCGTTTATGGGCGATGCCTTGTGCCGCTTCGAATTTCTTCCGACGGTCGGACTTCACGGCGGGGGCGACAATCAAGCGCTGGCCGTCGGTGCTGATCTCGAGTGGGGTATCGCTGTCGATCTTTAGCAGGTCGAGGATGGGACGATCAATCACTAGTGCAAGGCTGTTTCCGTGTTTTGTGAGTTTCTTGAGCATGGTCCGCTCCGTATCTCCATTGTACTTACAATGGGTGCACGCCATTGATTCCGGCGCCTAACGTGTCCAGCTCTGGTTGGCGCTGGTAGAAGCTAGGCCGCTCGGTCGAATCGACCTAGCTCAAAGGAGGCCGTCGGCCTGCGCCGACGGAAAAGAATGCGGAAGCAACTCTGACTCGCCTCTGCATGCTTCAATTCGGCTTCTCCACAGTGGTAAGTGGGCGCGAAATTCTGATGATTCAAGTAGCAGGAGAACTCCGGAACGTCGTCACCACTGTTCTCACTCTTCTGTCGGTGACGGTCGTTTCCTTGAAAACGCGTCCCAGCTTGTCCGTCACCTGTCGAAACATCTCCGAAGGCAGCACACCGATGAGGCTGCCGACGATGGAGGGAGAGAAACAGCAGGTGTCAGTGTGTCATCGCGTAAATGATGGTATTGATTCCGTAACGATAGGCCAGGCTGGTTTTGTGTTCGGGATATTCGGGCCTGTCGGCGAACTCCCATGCGTCGGCGACATCCATGTTGTAGCTGACTGCTACCACCATGCGTCCGCGGCCGTCGTAAATTCCTCGCCATAGGGGCGTGGTTCCGGGAGGCTGCTCGATGGTCACCTGTCCGTCGGGACCGTAGTGAAGATGGCGTGAGCCGGGGATAAAGGTGCGGTCCTTTTCTTGTATGTCATACAAGACGTGCATGACGCGATCATCGTCCGGTACGTCGACGATCGGACTGGAGGGTAGGGTCCGCTCCATGGTGCGCCGGAAGACGTCCCACTGATCCGCTCCCCAGAAATCGTCAACGATCAGGAAACCACCGCGTTGCAGATATTCGCGCAACTTGTTTACCTCTTCATCCGATAGTTGCCACCATCCGACTTGCGTTGCGTAAATCCAGGGATGCTCAAACAGCCGGGCGTCGGTCAATCGAAAGTGGGTGGACTCTCCCGTGTCGATCCTGGTGAGTCGCCGGACCGCGGTGATGAAGTGCGTTTCTGCATCCGGCCAGTCCATCATCCACCAACCCGCGCCGGTGCCGTTTCGTGAAGACCAGCCGAACCGGCGATGGTGCTGAGGCAGATCGGTGTATTCGAGGCGGACGAACCGATACTCGGCACGGGTCTGAGCCTCCGATTCGGTCGCTGGGATGACTTGCGTGAGGATCGCAGCCAACCCCGTCAGCAGCGTCGCCGAAATCAGCCGGACCTGCATCGCACCATTGTACGGACTGGGTGGAGGGTTCGGGTTGATGGCGGGAGTACCCGGGTTCGAGCCTGCGGGCGCGCGCAGGCGGGCTGATTTTAGGGGCAACCATTCGGGTCGAGATCGGTGGGGTCGAGCGATTTTCCTCCGCGTTATTCGGAAGAACGATCTATACCTGAATCCCAAAGTTGATCGGTTCCGGCCGCACGACTCAGGAGGCTTCGGAGGAGCTTCGAAACATGTCGACGCGCGAGCCGGTGCTGGTGGGAGTGTGATTCACGTCACTGCCCGGAACGGCGTTTCTTGGGAGTAATCTCGTGGATGGAGTGTCCGCCCCGAGTTTCAAGTCGTGCAGAGCCAGCATTGCAACACTAGCTCGAGCCCGCGGCTTTGGCCGCAACATCGCCTATTTGAATCTGTTTCAGCGTTCGTCCGGCATCGTCTTTCCACTCAACTCGGCCATTGGCCGAACGTCCGAGCAGCACACCAGCAGCAGTCGATGGTGAGTCAAAGGTGTAATCCTGGGCAAAGCGCAATGAGCCGTTTACTTTCGCAACGATCTGCTTCGTTACTAGGCTGTTGCGCAGTGTGTCAAGATATGCTTGCATCGACTCGACAGAGTCGGGCCGCATCTCTGATCCGGCGAGGACAACGAAGCCGGATTCTGTCTCATACCCGATCCCAGATGTTCCTTTGCCCTTCAGCTTGAGCTTGTTCTGGGGTGCGAGGCTAGGCTGAGGCGTTTCGAATGCGTTCAGCCCGACTACAGGAAGAATGAGCAACATGTCGTCGAGAAACGCGTCCATCTCGGCGATGTCAGCTTCAGACAGTGACGGTGCCGCGGGTATGTTGGCGTTTTCCAGCGAAAATCGCTTTGCCTCTGTAGCCAGCGCCAGCAGCCGAGACTCCAGATATTGAAATGGGCCTTGTTGAGATTTTCGTCCTTGCTTGTGAAAGCCATGACCTGCGTCCAGAAATCCTTTTTAGCGTAGTGGTGCTCAAGCCGGGGTCGGAGTGGGTCACATTCACCGATGTAAAGTGTCGGAAAATCATCATTCAGGCTAGGCGGGCCTGCGAGGAAATAGACACCGGTCTTGTTGAATTCCGTCCGGAGCTTTGCCTCTGTGAACCGAGACCGAGGGCAGACGATACCTCTCCCGGTCCAGTTGGACTTGTCAATAGTTTTTACTCCGTCCGGAGTGCCGTCGACTTAAAAGATGCGGATCGAACACCCGCGCTGTTTGATTGCCATGTGTGAGAACGCCCCAATCTACCACCGCGATGGGTAAATCGGCCGATTTCGACCGAACCGATAGCGTTGGAGATCGCCTATGTGCACGGCGTTTGTCGGGACTTCGTGCCAGACGGGCCGAAACCCGGGTTGACCGTGATTCGGGCGCACTCGGAAGCTTCAGGCAAACATCGGTAAAGGCTTGGCGACTACGGGCCGCCAATCACCCGTAAAGCTAGCGATCGCGGCACTTCTACAGCCTCCTGAAAAAGTCATCCGGCGATGCCCTATGTTGCAGGGAGTCCGAGAACTATGCCGAGAAGAATAATCGCTAATACCGATCCGGCGATGCATGCAAAACGAAAATCGCGTTCACGAATGAAAACAAGGAACATCAGCAAAACGCGAAGCATAGGAAGCAGAATAAACAGTGCGATTCCCATGGTGGCGATTCGGTGGGGCACAACCGCCGGATTCCGCGCAGGTGAGTGAGAGCCGATCAGCGCAAGTGCGAACCCCAGGCCGATTGCTGCACAGGCCGACCAACTGCCGTAGCGGAGAAGAGCCGCCAGCAATTCTTCGAGTCGTCCAGCCGTGTTCATAGAGAGCCTTCGATCAGGTGGCAACTGAACACTATGCGAAGCATTTGTATACCAAGGACCACCAGAATCACAACGAACAGAAGCCGAAGTTTGTCGCTCGGCACGATCAGGAGCATACGGGCGCCGACGATCGCGCCGAGCACTGATCCAAATGCAACAGGCCCGGCGACTTCGGTGACGATGCTGCCTCGCATGAAATAAACACCGGCACTGGCCGCTGCGGTCACGCCAATCATGAAATTGGATGTCGCCGAAGAGACTTTGATAGGCAATCGCATCGCCGTATCCATGGCGGGAATTTTGAGAACGCCGCTGCCGATGCCCAATAATGCGGAGATCAGACCGGCGCCGTACATGAGCACCATACCGAGTGCCACACGATGTACACGATAGGTAACTTCGCGGCCAAGTTCCCGATCGTGATAGCGCGAATCCAGGTCCAGTGCATCACTCCAGTTGCTAGCAGGCGCCGGAGCGGAGGCGAGAGCCGGATCACGCCGTCTCGCCAGCATCTGGTGCGCGGAAAGAAAGAGAATTACGGCGAACAGAAGATACAGATACGACACTGGTACGATTCCGGCAAGCAACACTCCGCTTAAAGCGCCCGTTGTCGTTGCCGTTTCGAGTACGATCGCCAGTCGAATATTGGTCAGGCGGTTCTTCAGGAACGGCGCTGCTCCGCCACACGAGCAGGCGATGACGGAAACAATGCTCGCGCCGACTGCCGTATGAATCTCGATGTGGCCGAAAATTGTCAGAAGAGGCACAATGAAAATCCCGCTCGCCATGCCAAGCATGCCGCCGAGCGCACTGGCCGCTATCGAGACTGCGAACAGCCATACGCTGAAGCTGTCAGCCATCTCAGCGGACTCCCCATTCGGTTCGCGGCTGGCGCGCTAGCCGGGTTACGAAGCGGATCTGATCGCCACGGTAATAAAGCCTTTCGTAATCGATGGGTTGATGACCAGTGGTGTACGATGTGCGCTCTATCAGGAATATCGGGCTGCCCACAGCAATACCGAGGGCTCGGGCTACTGTAGTGTCAGCAGATACGGCTTCCAGACGGTACTCCGCTTCCACCAAAGGCGTATCGTACTTCTGCTCGAGCAATGAGAAGATCGGTTCCGTTTCCAGATCGTTCTCAAGGATTCTCTCGCCGATCTCCCGTGGTAAATAGGTTTCATCGAAGGACAACGGAGAATTGTCCGCCAATCGCACGCGTTGAATGCGGACCACCAGAGTTCCTGCGGTGATCTCGAGCTGACGAGCTACGGAGTCACTCGCCGGAACAGTCTGTTTATCAAGCAGGCGGGCGGACGCGTTACGGCCGAGAGATTGCATATCTTCTACGAATCCGCTCAATTGAGTTAACTCCTGCGTAATCTTAGGCTGTAAGACGAAGGTGCCCTTGCCACGCCGAATCTCGATCAGTCCGCGGCGTATAAGGTTCTGAATTGTCTGTCGAACCGTGGTGCGACTGAGCGCGTAGCGTTTGATGAGTTCCTCTTCTTTCGGCAGTTGACTCCCCGGAGGGAGTGTGCCGGCCGCGATTTCAGCGGCAAGAAGCGATTCGAGCTGAGCATATAGAGGTACCGGGCTCTGCGGATCAATGTTCATCGGCTTTGACATCATGACATCATGATAGCACTATGTCAAGGCCGATCGCCTGACACTGAAAGGAACACTAAGAAGCCCTAGTTCAGCAACTCGTTCCTGGCTACGGGCCGCTCCGTTGTCGCCATGCTTGCCAATCCAAATTGTTTGGCCATCATCCGATCGATGAGTCGCGTTGGGAACACGTTAGTAAATAACCATGCCTGCAGCGGTTTGGGAACTGCGCTGTAGCGAGCTCGAGGTTTCTTTACTGTTATCGCTTTGTAGATCACCTCAGCGATTTGGCTTGGGTGATAACTTTTCGACCCTCACGGACAGTGAAGTCCAGGAGAAGCTTTCCGGGTCTTCGGTACGGAGTACTTCGTCACAGGCATAAGTAACGGTATTCGTCA
>DASQVJ010000099.1:0-7216 GCA_035640835.1 Bryobacteraceae bacterium | reverse complement strand
GCGCCGCTGCGACGACTGGTGCTCGCCAGGCCGCCGATGAAAGCCTGAAGCGCGCCGAATTGAAGGCGCGAGAGTACGAAGAACAGCTAAGGCAGGCTCGCAACGAGCTCTATCGAGAGCAGGAAGAACAACGGAAGGTCTGGCAGGACGAGCAGGCTGCTCAGATTGCCAAGGCTCGACTGGACGCTGAAAAAAGGATGGAGAGCGCGAAAGCAGAGATCGCGAGTGAGGCAGACGCCGCTCGCCAGGACCTGCGAGGCTCTGTGCAAACTCTGGCGGATGAGATCACCAGATCGGTGTTGATCGGGAGGGCCAGATGAAGAGATTTCTGCTCCTCACTTCGCTGGCCATTTGTCTGGCATTCGGCCAGCACGAAACGCCAAAAGGCGGCGAGGCAGGCCACGGCACGGCTGGAGCACAGGATCACGGCAAGGCCGGCGGTCATGAGGCCGCCGATTCGAACCAGATCTGGTGGAGGTGGGCGAACTTCGCCTTACTGGCTGCCGGCTTGTGGTACTTCATCAACAAGAGCGGTGGGAAGTTCTTCGACGCCCGGGCTGCCGCTATCCGGAAAGGAATTGAGGATGCCGCAGCGGTGAAGGCCGATGCCGACGCGCGCGCCGCGGAGATCGAGAGGCGTGTAGCCAACCTGGGTAAGGACATCGAAGCACTCCGCGAGCAGTCAAAACAGGAGATCGCAGCGGAGGGTGCTCGTCTGCGGGCGGAAACGGAGAAGGCCGTCGCCAAGGTCCAGGCCCAAGCTGAGTTGGAAATCGCCACTGCGACCAAGAACGCTCGCCTCGAGTTGAAGGCCTACTCGGCCCAGCTTGCTATCGAACTAGCCGGGCAGCAGATCTCGAACCGGTTGACTCCCGAGGTGCAGGACAGTTTGATTTCCGGCTTCGTGAACGATTTGAAGGAGAAGGCGTCCCGCAACTGATATGCCTCAGGCTCTGGCAGCCAGATACGCCGCTGCACTTGTGGATGCGGTGCTCGATCCGGCAAGTGGATTAGGGTACGAAGACGCTTGGTTCCAGCTACGGGCGTTCGAGGACGCCTTGAACACCTCCCCTGATCTGAAGAATGTTTTGCTCTCGCCCGCGGTTCCGGTGAACCGTAAGCGAGCGGTAGTGAAAGACCTGGCAGAGTTGCTGGGATTGCACCGGCTCATCCGAAATTTCCTCTTTGTACTGCTGGATCGCCGTCGCCTTACGCTTCTGACGGAGGCTCGCCAGGCGTTCGAGCTGATTGTTGATGAGCGCTTGGGGATTGTGCGTGCCGAGGTGCGCTCGGCCGCGCCGCTCTCAGGCGAGCAGGAACAAGTTCTCGCATCCGAGTTTGGCAGGCTCACCGGCAAACAGGTCCGCATTGATTTCCGCGTGGATCCTTTACTGCTGGGTGGAGTCGTCGCCAAGATCGGCTCTACGGTGTACGACGGTTCCGTCCGTGCCCAACTGGAGGCGCTCCGCGGACGCCTCGTGTCTCAATAAGTATTTAAGCTGCAAGCAGGCCGGTGCCAGTTCCGCGGGCTGGCGGGAAGCTCTCCACAGAGCCCGGTCTCGAGGAGAAAGACAAGGTTATGGCTCAAATTCGAGCTGACGAAATCACACGCGTCCTTCGCGCCGAGATCGAAAACTACGAACGCGCCGTTAGCGTATCGGAGACAGGCTTCATCATTTCTGTCGGCGACGGCATCGCTCGTATCCACGGCCTCGAGAATGTAATGTCCGGTGAGCTCATCGAGTTCCCGCACGGCGTGTCCGGTATCGCTCTGAACCTGGAAGAAGACCAGGTTGGCGCGGTGCTGCTCGGCGACTATACCCACCTGAAGGAAGGTGAGGAAGTTCGGCGTACCGGCCGCATCATGTCGATTCCAGTCGGCGAGGGGATGATCGGTCGCGTGGTGAATGCTCTCGGGGAGCCGATCGACGACCGCGGTCCAATTGACGCGTCAGTGTTCAATCCGATCGAAGCGATCGCACCCGGTGTTGTGGATCGGCAGCCCGTGAAGGAGCCTCTTCAGACCGGTCTCAAAGCCATCGACGCGATGATTCCGATCGGCCGCGGCCAGCGCGAGCTGATCATCGGTGACCGTCAGACCGGCAAGACAGCTATCGCACTCGATACGATCGCGAACCAGAAGGGCGGGGACGTCATCTGCATCTACGTCGCAATCGGGCAGAAGCGTTCGACGGTTGCGCAGGTGGTGAAGACGTTGACCGACCTCGGTGCCATGGAGTACTCGGTGGTGGTTGCGGCGACGGCTTCCGATCCCGCTCCGATGCAGTACATCGCACCTTATGCCGGTTGTGCGATCGGTGAGTATTTCCGTGATCGAGGCCAGCATGCGCTCGTGGTTTATGACGACCTTTCGAAGCACGCTGCGGCGTATCGCGAGATCTCACTGCTGCTGCGCCGTCCACCAGGACGCGAAGCGTATCCCGGTGATGTGTTCTATCTCCACAGCCGGCTGCTGGAGCGCGCGGCAAAGCTGAACAAGGAGAAAGGCGGTGGTTCGCTAACCGCGCTGCCCTTTATCGAAACGCAGGCCGGCGACGTCTCGGCGTACATTCCAACCAACGTGATTTCGATCACCGACGGACAGATCTTCCTGGAAGCCGACCTCTTCAACGCGAA
The DNA here is from genome assembly GCA_035640835.1 of Bryobacteraceae bacterium. Classification (GTDB taxonomy): domain Bacteria; phylum Acidobacteriota; class Terriglobia; order Bryobacterales; family Bryobacteraceae; genus DASQVJ01. The sequence goes on along the minus strand of DASQVJ010000099.1, from coordinate 4,579 downwards.
CGTACGTCCGGCCATCAACGTGGGTATCTCGGTGAGCCGCGTCGGTGGCTCGGCGCAGATCAAAGCAATGCGCCAGGTAGCGGGAACTCTTCGCATCGACCTTGCGCAGTATCGAGCGCTCGCGGCCTTCGCGCAGTTCGGCTCGGATCTCGATAAGGCGTCGCAGGCACAGCTTGCTCGCGGCCAGCGCATGGTGGAACTGCTGAAGCAAGGACAGTTCCAGCCGCTGCCCGTCGAGAAGCAGGTGCTGATCATCTACGCCGGTGTCAACGCGTTTCTGGATGACATCCCCGTGCCGGAAGTTCGCCGCTTCGAGAAGGAACTTTATCAGTTCGTCGATAACGCACACCCGTCGGTGTTGCAGGAGCTGCGCGACAAGAAGGCCATCGACGATGGCTTAAAGGCGAAGCTCAACGACGTGATCACGGAGTTCAAGCAGCGATTCACCGCTGCCACAGCCGCCAATGCCTAGTCTCATAGACCTGAGACGGCGCATCCGCTCGGTGCGCAACACGCAGCAGATTACCAAGGCCATGAAGATGGTCTCGGCTGCGAAGCTGCGCCGTGCTCAGGAGCGTGTCGTCGCCGCGCGTCCATACTCCGCTTCCATGGCGCAGATGTTGTCGAACGTGATCACGGCGATCGCCGACGCCGGGGACGAAGCAACGTCGGCGCTGATGATGGATCGCCCGGAGAAGCGGATCCAAGTCATCCTGATCACCTCAGATCGTGGACTCGCCGGTGCCTTCAACTCGAACCTGAATCGAGGGGCTCAGCACTTCATGATGGAGCGCCAGGCCACGAGCACAGTTGAGATCGAGGCTCTCGGTCGAAAAGGCCGGGATTATTTCCGCAAGCGCGGCTTCACCATCAGCGGCGAGTATTTGCATGTCACTTTCAAGCCGTCGTACGAGGTGGCGCAACGTGTCGCGAAAAAGGTGACCGAGCGCCTTCTGAACGACGAAATCGATGCCGTCTACCTGATCTACAACGAGTTCAAGAGCGTCATGTCGCAGAAGCTGGCAATTCACAAGATTCTGCCGGTGACGCCCCCAGAGGGTGGCCAGCGCGTCGATTACATTTTTGAGCAACCGCCGGCCGAGATCCTCGCGACCATGCTGCCGCGATACGTCGAAGTACAGATCTACACGGCGATTCTCGAGACCACGGCTGCCGAGCACGCTGCTCGCATGACCGCAATGGACTCGGCATCGTCGAACGCGGCCGACGTTATTGAGAAGCTGACGCTGCATCTGAACCGGGTGCGGCAGGCAACAATTACAAGAGAAATTATCGAGGTTGTCAGCGGGGCGTCCGCCCTCGAATAGCGCCCTCGAATAGAAGGAAGTATTCATGCAAGCTACGGAAACAGCAGTCGTCGGTAAAGTTATCCAGGTCGCCGGGCCCGCCATCGACATTCAGTTCCCGGAAGGCCAGATCCCCGAAATCCACACCGCTGTTCGGGTAACGAGCGATGGATTTAAGGTGCCGGCTCCGATCGACATCATCGTGGAAGTCGCGCAGCACATTGGAGAGGGTCGCGTACGTACCATCGCGTTGAAGCCGACCGAGGGCCTGGTTCGCGGCATGAAGGCGGAGAGCCTTGGAGCGCCTGTAACGGTGCCCGTTGGCCGGGAAACGCTCGGCCGCGTGCTGAACGTGATCGGGGAGCCCGTGGACAACATGGGGCCCGTAAATGCGAGACACCATCTGCCGATCCACCGTCCCGCTCCGGCCTTCGACGAGCAGTCGACCGAAAAGCAGATGTTCGAGACCGGCATCAAGGTCATCGACCTGATCGAGCCTTACCTTCGCGGCGGCAAGATCGGATTGTTCGGTGGTGCGGGCGTCGGCAAGACCGTGCTGATTCAGGAGCTGATCCACAACGTTGCTCAGAAGCACGGTGGTGTATCGGTTTTTGCCGGCGTGGGCGAACGCACTCGTGAAGGGAACGACCTCTGGCTCGAAATGCAGGAATCGGGCATTTTGGATCCTCACGATTACGAGAAGTCAAAGGTGGCGCTGATCTACGGTCAGATGACAGAGCCGCCAGGCGCTCGACTGCGTGTCGGTCTCACCGGCCTTACGGTCGCAGAGTACTTCCGCGATGAAGAGGGTCAGGACGTGCTCTTGTTCATCGACAACATCTTCCGTTTCACGCAAGCGGGATCGGAAGTATCGGCGCTTCTCGGCCGCATGCCCTCCGCCGTGGGCTATCAGCCGAACCTCGCGAGCGAAATGGGTGAGTTGCAGGAGCGCATCACATCCACCAAGAGGGGTTCAATTACATCGGTGCAGGCGATCTATGTGCCCGCAGACGACTATACCGATCCGGCACCGGCCACCGCGTTTACGCACCTCGACGCGACGACGAACCTGTCGCGTGAAATTGCCTCTCTTGGCATCTATCCGGCCGTGGATCCCTTGGCCTCGACATCCCGAATTCTCGATCCGATGGTGATCGGCGACGAGCACTACAACGTTGCTCAGCAGGTGAAACAGATTCTGCAGCGCTACAAGGATCTGCAGGACATCATCGCCATTCTGGGTATCGACGAGCTTTCGGACGAAGACCGGCTTACAGTGTCGCGCGCTCGAAAGATTCAACGGTTCCTGTCGCAGCCCTTCCACGTGGCCGAGCAGTTTACCGGCATCCCCGGCAAGTATGTCAAGCTCGCCGACACGGTCCGAGGCTTCGGCGAAATCGCAAAGGGCGAGCACGACGAGATTCCAGAACAGGCCTTCCTGCTGCAGGGCACGATCGAGGACGTGCTACAGCGTGCGGAAGAAATGAAGAAGGCGCTCTAGTCTCGAATGGCGGACAAGTTCTTATTGGAAGTGGCAACTCCGGAGCGCCTCGTCATTCGTGAAGAGGTGACTGAGGCGCAGATTCCGGCGCAGAACGGCATGATCGGTGTGTTGCCGGATCACGCCGCGCTCCTGTCGAACCTCGGCATCGGTGAACTGTCGTATGTGCAGGGACCCGAGCGCAACAGCATGGTCGTCGCCGATGGCTGGGTCGAGATTCGAGATAATCACGTCCGGGTGCTTGCAGGCCGGGCCGAGAAGGCGGATGAGATCGATGTCGCGCGCGCTCAGGCTGCTATGAAACGTGCGGAGGAGCGCTTAGCCCAAGCTGCGGGCGGCCAGGTCGATATCGGTCGTGCCTTGAACTCGCTTAAGCGCGCTCAGGCGCGTTTGGCAGCCTCTCGAGCCAGCGGCCACTAGCGATCACCGGCCAGTCTCCAGTTTGGGCTAGCACGTAAGTCCACGCCATCGCTCCGCCCACATCCACCAGCTTGCGTTCATACTCGCTACCCTCGACGCCATCCAGCAACGGCCAAAGCTTGTCGGGATCGACGACACTATACAACTCGCCAAAGACCCTGCCGTGACCCTCCAGCAGCAGTCCTGGATACGCGCCGAGATGCACTAGCGTACCCTGAACGGAGCGTTCACCAAGGAAGTCCACATAGTTCTGGATATGGTGATGGCGGCACTGTCCACTCATCAACGTGCCGTAGACAAAAAGTAGTGACGAATCTGTCAAAAAGGCCCCTTCTCAACATACCGCTGCGGTAGAATACAAGAAGTCCCACCGATTTCGGGCCGTGGCGCAGCCTGGCTAGCGCGCTTGCTTGGGGTGCAAGAGGTCGCGAGTTCGAATCTCGCCGGCCCGACCAATCTTCCGATACCAACCTCCGTCGTGGCGTCCTTCGTTTGCGAAGCGCGTTGAAAGTTGTCTCTCGCCAAGCTCGCCAAGAACACCCGTTCCAGCACCGCGCTTCCAGGTCGTAGTCGAGCAGGGCGGCGCACTCCTGGTCCAGGGAATATGTAATCTATAGAGAGCGAAGTTTACGGCCGAGCGATTGCGAAATTTAAACATTGTGTTTTAGAACTGGACAAAATGTGTGTGCAGCGCACGGAAGCGAATACGTCATGACGCTGAAAGCGCCATCGCTTACGGGATGGTGCTGCACGTGCCTACACTAGACCGCGCGTACAATCGAGTGTTGTAGCAGAGGGGCTTCACACCAGTGGCGGTGCGCGAGCTCTGAGTAGATGAGACAGCGGTACAGCAGAGTTAGGCAGGTTACAGCTGCCATCGCGGCAGGCCTTGCCGCACTGCTTTTCGCCGTCTGCAGCCGTACACAACAGAGTGTACGGCCTCGCCTCGAGAAGATTGGCGAGATCTGGAAGTTGCGCCCGGCGGACGCCCGACGAGGTTACCCGGTCGCAATCCGCGGGCACGTCACATACTTTGACGCCCGACTCCAACTCCTGATCGTTCAGGATCCAACCGGTGGCATCAGCCTTGACACGTCAGGTGTCTTGCCTCCACTCTCGGTGGGGCAAGAGGTCGCCATAAGTGGGTTCACGGGCTATGAAGCAAACGTTCCTGTCATAGTGATGCCCGTGATCCGGCCCGGCTCCACGGGTCAGGACGCCGCTCCTGAGCCCATCGATAGCGGAAGGTTTTGGAACGGCGGGTCCGAGTATCGATGGGTACAAGTAACAGCGAGGCTCCTCGAGCGGCGCGCTCTCGACAGCGACCATGCGAGCTTCAGAATATCGGTCG
>DASQVJ010000098.1:0-4034 GCA_035640835.1 Bryobacteraceae bacterium | reverse complement strand
GAACGCTGATCGCCGACCGCTGAAAGCTCCCGTCGAAAAGAGTTCAAGTATCCTGGCTGTTCTTACCCCTACACCAGCCGTTCGCTTGATTCGACCCAGCCGCGTACCATTTGTGTAAAGTCGCGGGTCCGATCGCCGGAGTTCAATTCTTCCAAGGTGAACTCCATCTTGTGCCGCCAGTTCGGATACTGATCCGTGGTGCCGGGCAGGTTTTGCTGATCGGTCGCCTTCGTTATGTCTTCCTGATTCACGCACATCAACTTCGACTTCGCCAACGCCAGGAATCCGATAGCTGCATTGTGCAACTCGCCGGTGAACACGGGGATGTCACGGGCCAATCGCGGGTACCAGGACGGCAGCAGATCGAGGCGGAGGAAGATGTCGAGCATGTGTTGTTTGTCAATCAGCCGCTGCTCCCATTCGGCGCGATATACGTCGTCAGAAGGGAAAAGCGAGGCCGCGCGACGGACCTCTATGTCTCGGCCTTCCCAAAAGCCTGCGAGCGTTGGCAAATCGTGGGTGGAGACGGAAACGAGAGACTGCTCCGGGTAGACCGAAGGATCCTTGAAGCCGCCGTCGGGTGTGCGTTCGAAGTACAACAGCCGATAACTCAGGATGCCGAATTTGTGAAGGCTCTCGCGGATATAGGGCTCGACCGTACCGAGGTCCTCACCCACGATGACGACTTTGTTGCGTTGGCTTTCGAGTGCGAGCAATCGAATGAGTTCGTCGGCACGGTCGCGCACGTACGTGCCTTGGGTGGCGTCGAAGCCTTCAGGAATCCAGTAGAGGCGGAAGAATCGCATGACATGGTCGATGCGAAGCGCGCCGCCGTGGCGGATGTTGTGCCGGATGGACTCAACGAAGAGCCGGTAACTGTCTTCCTGGTGACGCGAGGTTTTCGGAGGTGGAAACGCCCAATCCTGACCTTTGGGGGAGAAGCTGTCAGGCGGGGATCCCACACGGCAGCCTTCAACGTAGAATTCGGGGTAGGCCCACAGGTCTGAGCCCCAGCGGTCCGTGGCTAGCGCGAGGTCGTGATAGAGGCCGATTGGCGTACCGGCATCCAGCGCGTGGCGTTGCGCAGCGGCGACTTGTGTGTCGACGAGCCACTGGATGTACTTATGCAACATGACGCTGCGCCAGTGGGTCCGCGCGAACTCCTGCGACTCGACCGTCTCCGGGTGATGATAACCGGCGGGCCAATCGCGCCAGATCCAGACATCGCGATTCTGGCGATGCATCACCTCGTCGAGCGCGCAGAAGAGCGCATATCGATGGAGGAGCGGGCCTTCGGCAGCGACGTATTGTTCGAACTCCTGAGCTCGAGGCGTGTGGTGGCGCCACTCGCGTTGAAGGAAAGTGCGAAAGAGCTGCTTGAGGAAGACGCGCTTGAGCCTCCAGGACCTCTCGTATTCGACGTACTTGGAGTCACGGAGCGCGGCGATTTCGTTCTGAACCTTCGGCGAGTGGAAGAGCCTCTGCGCGCAATCGGACGCTTGAAATTCTGGAACTCGCTCGATGTCGAGGTAGAGAGGGTTTCGGTAGAAGCTCGAAAGGGGCAGGTAAGGGCTGGTGTTGTACGGTGTCCGGTTGGCGATTGCGTGCAGTGGATTCAGCGATACGAACGCGGCACCAAGGTCGCGCCGAGCCCAGTCGATCAGCCCGTGCAGATCGGCGAAATCGCCGCAACCCCAGTTTCGGGCGGATCGCAAGCCGTAAAGGCTGACCGCGATACCAGCGCAGCGCCCCTCATTCGGAAGATCGTCGGTGGAGTAAGCCGATTCCGGGCAGAGCACGAGCCGGGCGGATGCCTCCGCAAGGGTTTGCTCGTCGCGCTTGATGGCAATCGAAATCTGGTGATAGCCGGTGTCGGCGAGGGGCGGAAGAGGCGTGATTAGCCGGCGTTCGAACACCTCATTACCGACCATGCCGGTGCCGGTGAGGGGCAACGCGGAAATGGTCGCCGAAGACGAGAGTTCCTGTCCATTTTCGAGCGTTAGAGTCGCATACAGCGTTGCGTCGGCCCAATGCTTCGGGATGGAGACAGGGACGTCAGGCGCGTTGGCGTCGGTGATGATGGTAGGCTGCAGAAGAGTCGACCACTTGCTCTGGTGCCGATGAAAGAGGGCCTGGTTAAGATCGTCCGTCGTGTGGCAGGGGATGTTCAGTGAACGGAGGATCGCCTGAGCTGCTTCGGTACTCAGGATGTGTAATTTACCCCAGATGTCGTAGAACTTCGAATCGATACCAAAGGCGGTGAGAGCTGCCTCGAGAGCCCTTGCGTAATCGAAGTGCGGCTCGAAGGATTCAATTTCCTGGGTCATGCGCTTTTTCGATTCTAGCTTCCGGGCTATCAAGTTCCTGTTTTTCTGCATTATTGCGGCGCGCGGAACGCATCCAACAGATGGGATACTAATAACAGAGGACTATGGAACTTAACAAGCTGATGAACCAGCCTCAGGAGCTCTATGCCCGGATTGACAACGAGGACCTTGGCGAGTTCAGCGACAGCATTATAACGACGACAGTAGATAAGGCGATCAATTGGGGTCGCGCGAATTCGATTTGGCCGATGACGTTCGGTTTGGCCTGCTGCGCTATCGAGATGATGGCGATGAGCGCCTCCCGATTCGACATTGCCCGCTTCGGTGCTGAGGTCTTCCGTGGGTCGCCGCGGCAGTCGGACCTGATGATCATTGCGGGTCGCGTGTCGAACAAGATGGCCCCGGTTGTACGCCAGCTTTACATGCAAATGCCTGAACCCAAGTGGGTTATCTCGATGGGCGCTTGTGCGACCTCGACTGGAGTCTTCAGCAACTATGCGCTGATTCCGGTGAATCAGATCATCCCCGTCGATATCTATGTGCCGGGGTGCCCGCCGCGTCCGGAGCAGTTGATCTACTCGATCATGCTGTTGCAGAAGAAGATCGAGCGTGAACGCGGAAGCTTCCTGAGGACCATCAATTTAGCGTAAGTTCGAGGGGCCGGCCTGGCCCCTCTCAAGTTTTCCCGCACGTTTTCTCTCTTTTCCTCCGACATCGCCGATGAGAGCAGGAGCGGACCAGTCCAATTTCGTTGAGGCGGGTCCTCTGGAGGCTCTATGGATGTCAGTGCGAGTCGTGTAGCGGCACTCACCAGCATCAGGCAGGCGGGAGAAGACCGTTTGCATCAACCCGACCCGGATACTCTCATTCGTGCGGTTCAGCAGGTAAACGGGGCTGGCGTTGTGGGAGATGGCAAGGAACTAACCATCACTTTCGAGCAGGATGCTAAGCGTCCGGTCTTGAGAATTGTGGATCGTGAGACGAAGGAGGTACTGCGCCAGATACCTGCGGAGTACGTTCTGCGTCTCGCGAGAAATTACCACAAAACAATTGCAAAATAAGGCAAAACTCCCTTCGAACGGACGATAAGGTTCTTGGGAGGCAGAATGTACACCAGCGCCGAAGATAGCTACCTTGAAACAGAGGTGATGACTGCGGAACCGGTTCGTTTGATTGAGCTCTTGTACCAGGGAGTCTTGAAATCGGTGGCAGAAGCAGAATATGCGCTCGCGACCGGGGACATCCTGGCGCGCGGCAAAGCGATCACGAAGGCGCAACTGATCCTGGGCGAACTGTCCGGGAGCCTCGATCACTCCGTAGGCGGTCAACTCAGCGGTGAACTGGCCAAGCTCTACGAGTACATGGTTTATCGCCTCTCGTGTGCCCATCAGCAGCAGACCGCCGAACCTCTGCAGGAAGTCGGGAATCTGGTGCGGACGTTGCTGGAAGGGTGGCAAGGTGTAAGGGCGGCCGAATCGCCGGTGGGCGCGGGTTTTCAGAGCGATGCAAGCCAAGAGAGCTACCGCGGTGTGGAGTTGAGCTACGAGGATGCGGAGTACTCACCGCTCACTTGTGTGGGGTGACGTTCTCGGGAGGGTCGGGTCGGCGGCCGGCTTCTGTAGTCCCTGAACGACCAGCTTGGAAAGGCCCAGGCCGCCCGCAGAGGACAAGGCGTTTGCGATCTGCTGTTCGGCCATTTCCATGATT
>DASQVJ010000097.1:0-3528 GCA_035640835.1 Bryobacteraceae bacterium | reverse complement strand
ACGACAAAGCTCACGCTGCCCCGGCTCGACTGCAGTAAGGGTGCAGCCGCAGTCACGTCCACCGTCTGCGTCGTGTCCCCAAGTCTGAGTTCCACGTCCAAGCTCAGTCGATCGCCCACACGAAGCGTGATTGCATCACGTCTCAGTGCTGCGAAGCCGTCCTTGGTCACCGTCAATCGATAGTCGCCGGCAGGAATCGCCAGGAACTGATACGAGCCATCCTGGCTTGAAATGGCGGTCACGCTTAGTCCCGTGGCCGTGCTTGTCAGCTCGATAGAAGCTTTGTCGATGGGCAGCCGAGTCTGGTCGCGAACGGTGCCAAAAAGCTCAGCCTTTGTCGACTGCGCCTGGATGGCCGCAGCAACACCGAGCATCGTACTCAGCAGCCGAAGCATGTGACGTGTATCCACGACGGTGTCATGCTATCACGACACGGCGTCGAGGACGAACGCCTATAGGGTCCTCGATTTGGAAACGGGTGACGACACGTCGCCTGGAATAACATCGGAAGCTAACCACCGGGTATGTACGCCCGGGCGCTAACATGAAGGTATGGGGGCGCCTGTTCCACCCCGCATCGGCGTAACCACGGATCCCCACAGCAGCACCATCCCTGCTGAAGTTCTTCAGAAAGCAGGACCTCGCTACACCGCCGTCGCCGCGCTCTGCGCCTTCATGTCGTTGATGCTGCACGTCCTGGTGCAAATGGCGAATGTGGACGTCGCCTCACAAATAGCGGATAAACCCGCCGTGATGGAAGCGGCGAGTTGGACCATTGTCGGCCTTTCGATTGCGCTCATTCTGGCAAACCGGTCAGGGCGTCTCTCACCCACTGCACTTTTGTATGCGGGCATGAGCTATCAAGTCGTCGTTGCGTTTGGCCTGTCGGTGATCGCATTTTTCGAACGCACGGTCAGTCGGGTGCCTGATGGGAGTCCCTCCTGGACAGCCACCTGGATCGCCGTCTGCGGCCTCGCTGTTCCCAACACCCTGCGACGCAGCCTCATGGTCAACGTGTTATCCGCAGCGATGGAGCCCTTAGCCTTCGGCCTCACAATGGCTATAACTGGCGACCCGCTCCCGAACGGCTTCGCACTCGCCATTACCCTCCTCCCAACGTTCCTGGTTGCCGGCTGGACCACGATTCTGAACGGGCGCATGTTCGAGATGGCCCGGCAGGTTGAAAGAGCCAAGGAGATGGGCAGCTACCGGCTCGAGGAACTGATTGGCAAAGGCGGCATGGGCGAAGTTTGGCGAGCCTCGCATCGGTTGCTTGCTCGCGATGCAGCAGTCAAGCTGATTCGCCCGGATGTCCTTCTCGCACAACCAGGACGTGAGGCAGCCGTTGCACAAAGACGCTTCGAGCAGGAAGCTCGCGCGACAGCCTCGCTTAAATCCCCCCACACCGTCGAACTCTACGACTTCGGCGTTACTCCCGATGGCAACTTCTATTACGTGATGGAGTTGCTCGTTGGTGTGGACCTCGACTCACTCGTTCGAAGGTACGGACCTGTTTCCCCATCCCGAACGGTTCACATCCTGCAGCAAGCCTGCCGGTCCCTCGCTGAAGCGCATTCGATTGGACTCGTCCATCGCGATCTGAAACCCACTAACGTCTGCCTGACGAAGCTCGGCCTTGACTACGACTTCGTCAAAGTACTCGACTTCGGCCTGGTCAAACGCCAGGCCGTGGACGGCGAGAGCCGCATGACGATGGACGGCACCACTGCAGGCACGCCCGCCTACATGGCGCCCGAGATTGCGGCAGGGGATGCGGTCGATGGTCGCGCCGACCTCTATGCGGTCGGTTGTATCGGATATTGGCTGCTCACAGCACAGGTCGTTTTCAACGAGAGAACTCCAATGGCGACCATCATGGCGCATATGCAGAAGCAGCCGGATCCTCCCTCGACGCGAACCGAGATTCCTATCCCTGCTGAGTTCGACGCGCTGATTCTACGATGCCTCGCAAAGTCTCCAGCCGATCGCTTCCAATCCGCGCTCGAGCTTCATGAGGCACTCAGCACCATCCCGCTCCCGCCATGGACTCCGGCGCAGGCTCAGGATTGGTGGTCCGTCAACCGGCCCTCAACCTCGCGCAATATGGGCACCACGGCCACTGGGGAGACCGAGCCTCTGCCCGTCACGGCTTAGCTTCTGCATCTGCATCCAACAAGCAATGGACAGCACGTTCAAGCACGCCACGAGCGCGAAGTACCCTGGCGCTTCGCCGGTCGCACTCTGAAAGTATGGGAACACCGTCGCGCTCACGAACGCCCCCAGGTTTCCCGACATGTTCATCGACCCTGTAACAGCACCCGACTTCTTCTGCCCGATATCGATGCAATAAGCCCAGCTCGGGCTAATCGTCATCTCCGCGCCGAAAGCCGCGACCGTGAAGCAAACCACCGCCCACACGACGCTCGGAGCCGACGGCACAGCCAACAAGCCCAGCGTTGAAATGCTGAACCCGAGCGCCGCCGGAAACGCCCGTGACCAGGGCCGCCATTCGGATAAGTACAGCCTGTCCACCAGGAAGCCAGTCACCCACTGAGCGGTCGCGCCGAACAGCAGCACGAACATGCTTGCAAGAGCGCCTTCCTGAGGCGTCAGCCGATACTTCTGCACGAGATAGGGATACATCCACGAAAGGCAAAGAAACGTTGTGAAGTTGATCGAGAAGTACTGCACCATCGCCAGCAACATCGCCCGAGATCGAAACACCTGGCGTAGGCTGATGCCTTCTCCCCGCAAGTCGTCGGACGCACGCACAGCGGGATAATCTCGAAACCACACGAGCCAACCCACGGCCCATACCAACCCCGGTACGGCCAAGAGCGCGAACGCCATCCGCCAAGGCCAATTTGTAAGCAACCAGGCCATCAACGGAAACGCGATTGCCGCGCCTAATCGCGATCCCGAAAAGATCACGCCGTTGGCTCGCCCATGTTCGCTTGCCGGAAGCCAGTTGAAGAACACTCGCGCCGAGCCCGGAAATGCACCCGCCTCTGCCACTCCAAACAGGAACCGCACAAGGACCATCAGCGCGAACGACGTCACAAATCCGGTAGCCGCTGTCAACAAGCTCCACAGCGCGACCACCCCCGCAAGCATCATCCGCGGCCCGATTCGATCCGCTAATGCCCCAGCAGGAATCTGCGCCAGCGCGTATCCAAGTGCAAACGAACTGAACATCAGCCCGGCCTGCTTGTTCGTCAGGCCGAGATCTTGTGCAATCGGATCCTTTGCAGACGAGATTGCCGCCCGATCCAGATACGTGATCAACGACAGCACGAACAGACCAGCGACAACGACAAGGCGACCCATCTACACTCCGTCGAACAACGCGGCAGCCGTACCCCAAAGGATCATTTGCCTATCCTCGGCAGAAATCGGCATTCGAACAATCTTGCCCATTTCTGTTTCGATACTTTCCGGCAGGTCCGACCCGATCATCAAACGATCCGCCGGCACGTGCTGCAGGACCTCGCTGATGTGGTGCGGCATCAGGCTCGATAACTCGACGTA
>DASQVJ010000096.1:0-3473 GCA_035640835.1 Bryobacteraceae bacterium | reverse complement strand
ACTTCATGAAAACCGATCTCAGCGACGCCGATGTGGTGACCCTATATCTGGCCACTACCGCAAATGACATGGTTCGGCCGAATCTGGAGCGTTTTCTACGTCCGCATGCCCGGGTTGTATCCTATGACTATCCGGTACCCGGATGGAAGCCGGTGGAGACGATGGAAACAGGTGGTTATCACGGCGCCACCCACACCATTTATCTCTATCAGGTGCCTGATTCCATAAAGAAATAGCCGCCTTTTGAGTGCACTTTTTGATGTATTGGGCATTGGGCTCAACGCTACAGACACCCTCATACTCCTAAACGAGTTCCCTCCTTACGCCGGAAAAATAGCCTTTCAGCGAGAGATGCTTAGCCCGGGCGGGCAAGTAGCTACGGCCATCGTGAGTTGTGCTCGCCTGGGTCTCCGGACGAAGTACATCGGCACCATCGGCGATGACCTTCGAGGAGAAATCCAACGGCAAAGCCTGCAAGGAACGGGAGTCGATACAGGCGGACTGATCGTCAGGAGAAATTGCCCCAACCAAACGGCTTACATTCTGATTGACGGACGAACGGGCGAGCGCACGGTGCTCTGGCACCGCGCGGATTGCCTTCGACTGCTGCCCTCGGAGATCCCGGAAGAAGACATTCGGAATTGCCGTGTGCTGCACATCGACGGATATGACATCGAAGCCGCATCGCATGCTGCAGCAATGGCTCGTAGGCACGGAGTTCCAGTTTCAATTGACGTGGATACCGTTTACCCCGGCTTCGACTCCGTCTTGAAGAATGTCGACTACCTCGTTGCGGGATCGGGCTGGCCGGCCAAGTACACGGGCGAAGCGGATCCTTTCGTCTCGCTTCGACAGTTGCAGGCCAGGTTCAACTTCACGGTCTCTGCGATGACACTGGGCGACTTTGGGGCCCTGGCACTATACCAGGGTAAGTGGTTTTACTCTCCCGCTTTCGAGATTGCTTGCGCTGATACGACGGGAGCCGGGGATGCATTCCACGGAGCATTCTGCTGCGCCATGGTCGAAGGTCTTCCAATGGGAGAAGCTCTCGACTTCTCGAACGCCGCAGCCGCTTTAAATTGCACGGGTGTCGGTGCGCGTGGACACATTGCCGCACGCGAAGAAGTAGAAACCATCCTCGCGGGCGCAAGGACGGGAAAGGTGAAGCGCAGGATCGACTCTGCGATCGCCGAACGCGCGGGCGAACTTGTTGCCGCGCTTCCGGGAGCGAAATGATCCCGCTGAGGGTTCTACTCCTCCGCCGAACGACGCCGGTGATCACAATTATTCTGATTGCGATCAACCTGTTTACCCTGCTCTATGAGAACGCGCTTCCTGAGTACGCCCAAAGGGCCTTCGTCTGGCGCTACGCTCTGATTCCAGATCAGTTTCACCAGTACGCGCTGATCACTTCCATGTTTCTGCATGGCGGTTGGTTCCACCTGATCGGCAACATGTGGTTTCTCTGGGTGTTCGGGTCTCACTTAGAGGAGGCACTCGGAGCAGCGCGGTTCCTCGCTTTCTACCTCATTAGTGGGGTGGCGTCAGCGGCCGTCCAGCTCTTCGTCAGTCTGGGCAGTTCTGTCCCAACCGTTGGAGCCAGCGGAGCGATCGCGGGCGTAATGGGCGCGTTTCTATTTCTGTATCCGCGAGCCAGAGTAATCACGCTGATCTTCTTCATCTTCATCACCACCGTTGAGCTTCCTGCAGCATTCATGCTGCTGTACTGGTTCGCCATTCAGCTCCTGAGCGGTTTGGGTTCGCTAACGGTAAGAACACAAGGCCAAGGCATTGCCTGGTTCGCGCACGTCGGCGGGTTTCTAGCGGGTCTTCTCTTCGTTCGTCTCTTCGCGGACCGGCGCCTTCGACCGCGATACTGAGCTGTCCGATCCCTTCCCTGATCAAACAGACCCATCTATGCACGACCCGAACGAGCCTTTCGAGAATTTGCGCCCTCTTGATGTCCTGGCCATCGCAGCACATCCGGACGACGTCGAACAAACCTGCGGCGGCACACTGATCCGCTCCGGGGAGCTTGGTTATCGAACTGGCGTGCTTGATCTCACGGCCGGTGATATGGGCACACGCGGTACACCGGAGTTGCGCATTCGGGAATCGAAGACTGCTGCCGAGTATCTCGGGGTTGCATGGCGCGAGAACCTGCGCTGGCCGGACGCGCGGCTGGAAAACAATATTGGCGCACGAATGACCCTGGCCGGCGTCATCCGTCGGCTTCAGCCGCGTGTTGTGATTCTTCCCTACTGGACGGGCCGTCATCCCGATCACTACCGGGCTGCAGAGATTGGGTATGAGGCTTGCTTCCTTGCCGGACTCAAAAAGCTCGAGGAAGACGTTCCACCCCATCGCCCGTTCAAGATTCTTTATTCCTCCCTATACGCGAACGTACAACCCTCGTTCGTGGTTGATATCTCGCGGCAATTCGAGCGTCGAATGGCCGCTCTACTGAGCTACGCCTCTCAGTACGGAAACGAAAGCGAAGCTGCCGATCTCTTCCCTTCTCACGCGGAGGTCCAAGAACGACTGGCTTCTGTCGCCCGGTTCTATGGCAATCTTATCGGCGTAAAATACGGAGAGCCTTTCGTAGTCAAAGAGTCCATGCGGGTGGACGATATCATGAGCATGCCCGTTCGCAGTATCTAACCAACGTCCGAGGGAGTTACTAATTGAAACAGTTTCTAGCCGCAGTACTCGTCTGCCTACCCGCTGTCCTCCGGGCCGAGGAGCCGACCAGGCGTCTGAATGATGCCGCGACCGTGCTATCCGAGGTGATGTCGGCGCCCGATAAGGGCATTCCCACCAATCTCCTGGCACGCGCTCATTGCATCATCATTGTGCCTGGAGTGAAACAAGCGGCATTCATAGCAGGCGCAAAGTATGGGAAGGGCTTTTTCTCCTGCAGGCGCGGAGCGGATTGGACAGCGCCGGCCTCGGTACGAATCGAAGGAGGAAGCGTCGGTTTTCAAATAGGATTGCTGGAAACGGATCTCATCTTGCTGGTCATGAACACAAAAGGCGAGAGTCGGCTGTTATCGACCCGCTTCACACTGGGCGGAGCAGCTGAAGTGGCGGGGGGACCGGTTGGCCGTTCTACTACGGCACAAACGGATGCGAGCCTCCGGGCAGAGATGCTGTCCTATTCCCGGGCACGCGGCGCGTTTGCGGGTGTGTCTCTCAGCGGTGCCACCTTGCGTCAGGATGTGGATGATAACGCCGAGATTTTTGGCCGTCCACTGACCAACAAAGAAATTATGCGTCAGAATATTCCCTGGCCCGGCTCCGCGAGTGAGCTGCACAGCGTGCTGAATCGCTATGCGGCGCGTGCTCGCCGCTTGAAGCACCGTTCCTAGCCAGCCTGAAGCATGCATGTAGCCACTAACATCCTCGTCGTAGGATTTCTCATCTTCGTGGCCCATGCATTTACGGGTTTGTTCAGCCGCACGAGAGTCCCGGAT
>DASQVJ010000095.1:0-7295 GCA_035640835.1 Bryobacteraceae bacterium | reverse complement strand
TAGGCAACCCCGGTGGCTAACTTCAGCCGCGTGCTTTATTTGTGAAGGGCCACGGATGAACACGGATGCACACGGATCGGAATCGGATCGCTTCGAGGTGGCCAATATGCTGGGTACCGGGCCCTTGCGGTAAGCAACTGCCTGTAGACTACTCAAAAGAGGAAATCAGTCCTGTGTCGACAACCCGACGTGCAGTCATTTCGGCTTTCGCAACCGCTGGGCTGGCTGCAGCGCAGCCCCAGACCAAAGGAATCACACGATACGTGCGCTTTAAGCGTGGATCAGCCGCTTCTTATGGCATCCTGCAGGACGACACAATTCAACCCATTCGTGGCGACCTGTTCGGCGATGTGAGGCCGGCAGGAACGTCGAGGTTTAAGTTGAGCGACGTGACTCTGCTCTATCCGATCGTCCCGCCCAAGGTGCTGGCGGTCGGCCTGAATTACAAGAGCCACATCGGAACGCGCGTTGCCCCAGCAAATCCAGAGCTGTTCTTCAAACCGACCTCGTGCCTCACGGGACCCGGGCAGCCCATCGTCATACCTTCCGATTCGCAGAACACGCATTACGAAGGTGAACTCGTCATCGTCATCGGCAAACCGGCTTCGCGGGTCACAAGGGATCAGGCACGCGATGCCATCTTCGGGGTCACCTGCGGCAACGACGTGTCGGAACGCGATTGGCAGAACGGGCCGAAGAAGGATCTGCAGTGGTGGCGAGCAAAAGGGGCGGACACCTTCGGACCTTGCGGTCCCTGCATCGTTCGCGGCGTCGATTACGGAAATCTGATGCTTCGTACTCGTCTGAACGGCGACGTTGTCCAGGAACAGTCAACTTCTGATTTGTTGTTCGACTGTCCGTCGATCGTCAGCTTCGCCAGCCGCTACGTTGCACTCGCACCGGGCGATCTGATTTACACCGGCACGCCTGGGTCAACAAAGAAGATGAAGCCGGGTGACGTCGTGGAAGTCGAGATCGAGGGCGTCGGCACTCTGCGCAACCCAGTCGTAGCTGGGTGAACAAGGCTAATTAGCCAGGGATGAACACGGATGGACACGGATAAGACGCCGCCCCCCTTCAGAACGGTTGGTTGAGCTTCAGGGTTACCGGATTGTGGCTGCAGATTGGTTTTACGATAGGGAGCATGGCCGTTCCCCGCCCCTGGCTTTTTGTTCTCAGCTTTATCGCAATGGCACAGCAGCCTGATCTGCTGAAGAACCCGCGACAGATTACATCGGGCGGACAGAATGCTGAATCATACTGGTCGCCCGACGGGAACAGGCTCGTATTCCAGTCGACACGCGATGGAGCGGAATGCGACCAGATCTATGTCATGGATGCGGATGGCGGCAACGTGAAACGAATCTCGAACGGTAAGGGGGCTACGACTTGTGGGTATTTCCTACCTGACAATCAACATGTCTTGTATGCCTCAACACATGAAGGAGGTGCGGCTTGTCCTCCGCGGCCGGACCGCTCGAAAGGTTATGTCTGGGCGATTCCGGCTTCTTACGACATCTACGTCGCCAAGCTGGATGGAACCATCACGAAGAAGCTGACCGACACCCCGGGATACGATGCGGAGGCAACGGTCAACTGGCGGCGGAACAAGATCATCTATACGTCCATGGCCTCGGGAGATCTGGATCTGTGGTCCATGAACCTCGACGGCAGCGCGAAGAAGCAACTGACATCATCGACCGGTTATGACGGCGGAGCCTTCCTCTCCCGGGATGGGAACAAGATTGTCTGGCGCGCACACCATCCAGCGGCAGGCGCCGATGCCGAGCGCTATAAGGAGCTTCTGTCGCAGCAACTCACGGCGCCAATGAAGATGGAGCTGTTTATCGCGAATGCCGACGGGTCCGGCGCGAAGCAGATCACGAACTTCGGTTGCGCGAGTTTCGCGCCGCAGTTTACGCCGGATGGGAAGCGAATCATCTTCTCCTCCAACAAACACAAGTGCGACAGCAGGGAATTCGAGCTTTACCTGGTCGACGTTGATGGGAAGAACCTGCGACAGATTACTTCCTTTGGAGGATTCACCTCGTTTCCGGATTTCTCACCGGATGGCAAGCGGATCGCGTTCACTTCCAGCTGGAAAGGGACTTCCCGCTATGAGTTCAATATCTTCGTAGCTGACTGGGATGCGCCGTAACGGTCGTGGCTATCGCGTAAGTTTGTCACCCGCACGCAAGGCGGAGTCCGACGCCTCTTTCAGTAGCTGGTTCAGATCCTCCAGGCGCGCATCTCCGAATATCCGAACAAACTCGCCCTGCGCCTCCTTCCAGCACACATATGCAGCGTCGAGCTTACGCCGCCCCTTCTGCGTCAGCGCTACCTGATGCTCACGCTTGTCGGCACCGGTCTGCTCGCGGACGAGGCCTCCGCGCTCGAGTGGCTGCAGGTTTCGCGTGAGAGTTGTGCGATCCATGCCGAGGCGTTCTGCGAGCGCCGTCTTCGTGACCACGTCGGCTCGCGCGATGGTGACCAACACGCCGTACTGAGTTACAGTGAGTCCGGCGGATGCGAGGAAGCCGTCGTACAGCGCCGAAACCGCCCGGCTGGTGCGGCGGAGTTGCGAGCAGGCACAAGGCCCGAGCACAGGATCACGCCATGGTTCATCTGCTTGATGCCTGGACTGCGGGTTTTTCTTTGAAACGCGTTCGGCTTGTGAAGACCGCTGATTCATGCTTCCTCAACTATGGTGGCACGGGCCGCGAACGGCATTGCGGCCGGGAAGCCGCGCGAGCCAGAATACGTGCATATGCACCCATTATGCTAGACTCTACCTCATGACAGTGCGCCATCCCCGCCGGACATCGAAGCTTCACTATGCCTGGATCATTGCACTGGTGACCTTTACGGTGCTCCTGATCACAGCAGGCATTCGCGCAACGCCCAGCGTAATGATGATTCCGCTCGAGTCAGAGTTCGGCTGGTCACGGGCGGCGATCTCCGCGGCAGTGGCAATCAACATTGCTTTGTTTGGTCTCATCGGTCCATTCGCGGCTTCATGGATTGATCGATGGGGATTGCGACGAACGGTGAGTGCCGCACTCGCCTTGTTGGCGTTTTCGGTCGCCCTGTCTACGCAGATGAAGGCGCAGTGGCATCTCACCCTGATCTGGGGCGTGCTGGTGGGTACCGGAACAGGCTTCACGGCGATGGTGCTCGCCGCGATTGTCGCGAATCGGTGGTTCGACGAGCGCCGAGGCCTCGTCACAGGAGCTCTTTCGGCGGCGAATGCGACAGGGCAACTGCTGTTTCTCCCGCTACTCGCAAGTCTCATAGGCCAGTTGGGTTGGCGTTGGGGCGCGCTGATGATTGCTGCGGTTGCGGCGGTCGTGTGTGTCATGGCCGCACTTTTTCTGCGCGACCGCCCAGCTGATCTCGGCCTGACGCCTTATGGCGCCCGCGCGTCTCTCAACGCGCATATGCCGGACAGATCCGCACTTCCGCCGCTCTCGGCTCTGCGGTGGGTCTCCCGACAACCGGCTTTCTGGCTGCTTGCCGGCAGCTTCTTTGTGTGTGGCGCCAGCACGAACGGTCTGATCGGAACACATTTGATACCGGCTTGCCACGATTACGGCATCGCGGAAGTCCGCGCCGCGGGTCTGCTCGCCGTGATGGGAATCTTCGACATACTTGGGACGACGGCGTCGGGGTGGCTCACAGACCGGTTCTCACCGAGATATCTCCTGTGCGTCTACTACGGTCTGCGGGGACTCTCTCTGCTGTTTCTTCCCTCGACGCTCGCCAGCGGAGGAACCGCTCTGGCCGGCTTTGCCTTCTTCTACGGACTGGACTGGATCGCGACGGTTCCACCGACAGTACGCCTCACGGCGGACTATTTCGGAAAGGAGAACGCAGGCGTGGTCTACGGTTGGATCGGCGCGGCACACCAGGTTGGGGCATCGCTTGCGGCTGTGGGTGCCGGATTGATTCGCTCGAACATGGGCAGCTACCGGACTGCCTTTTTGATCTCGGGCGCACTATGCATTGCAACGGCTCTCGTGCTTGCCCGGCTGGAGCCGCGAACGGGCGAACCAGCGGCGACCGAGGTCGGAGAGGCCGCACTTTCTGCAAGGTGACCCGTCAGTAGAGGGGCGCGGGCTGGTTCTCTGCTCCCTGTGCTCGCAAGTGACGGTCAATTGCCGATTCGAGCGCAGCCTTCGACTGCACTCCGCTCAGGCGCTGATTTCCGATCACGAACAGGGGGACTCCCGTCACCTGTAGTTCTTCGTTTGCCTGACGGAGTAGTTGGGCGACGCGATCGGCATAAGTCCGTTGGTCCAAGGCGCTTCGGAATGCATCCGGCTGCAGACCTGACTCCGATGCAATGCGTGTCAGCACTTCGGGATCGCCGATGTCCTCGCTTCGTTGGAAGAATGCACGCATGACGCCCGAGTTGTATTCGTCGGCGGCTCCGTGGTCCTTTGCGAACTCCAGACCTTCAAATGCCAGGCGCGTGTAGGGCTGAGGAGAAACGGCCGGCAGACGGATTGGAACGCCCATTCGTTCCGCGAGGGGATAAACTGCATTCCTCCAGGCCTGCTGAAGATACGAGCCTTCGGGTCGAAGTGTGGGCGTTGGGTACGGGCGCAGCTCGAACGGCATCCAGATGACCTCCACGTTCTTCCCTCGTACGGCTTCGTTTAGCGGAGACTCCGCCAGAAAGCAGAAGGGTCAGACGTAGTCGGAGTACACGTAAATGGGAAGCGGCGCCGGCATGACTCTTAGATCCTGCCAGGCATGCCTACGTCTCCGCGAGGTCATGAGCAGAGTTCCCGTCGCCAGGTACGATGCCCGTAACGGGCGGTCGGCGATTGGCATCCATGCCTTGAGGAGCAAGATATGGACGTAGCGAGCGTGCCTGTGAGCTGGGAGACCGATGTTGACGCCGGCCTGGAGAAAGCGAAACAGCAGAATCGCCTGGTGCTGCTCGATTTCAACGCAGCGCCGATGTGAGGGGCTTGTGCTCGGCTGGATGCCGAGGTCTATCCCGATCCGCGTGTTGCGGCGCTGATCAACGAAAGGTTTGTTCCCATCAAAGTACACATCAAGGAGAACCCAAAAGCGTTCGAGCACTTCGGAGTCCAATGGACACCTACGCTGATCGTCGCTGAGCCGGATGGGACCGAGCGCTACCGCTTTGAAGGCTACCTGCCGCCTGAGGACTTCATGGCGCACCTTGCGCTGGGCCTGGCGAAAGCGGCGTTTGCGCGCGGAGACTGGGCCCAAGCTGAGCGCGGGTTCCGCACGCTGCTCAAGCGTCACCCGGACTCCGAAGTGGCTCCGGAGGCGCTGTACTGGGCCGGTGTGTCCCGCTACAAGGCAACCAACGATCCCGCCGCCCTGCAAGAGACCGCGCGAGCGTTCCAGGAGCGCTACCGTGACTCCAGCTGGGCGAAGAAGGCATCGGTCTGGGCGGCTTAGAGGAACAACGGGTAAGCGCGGCAGCAAATCAGAGACTTTGCAATTGCGGTTTCACGCCGCGCAATACGGTGGCTGCGATCTCAAAGGATCTCAGGCGGTCGCTGTGTTCGAACAGGTCTGACGTGAAGATCAGTTCGTCCACGCCCGTTTGGCGCACGAACTCCTCGATCTTCTGTTGAACGAGCTGTGGTCCGCCGATGATCGCAACTTCTAAGCGTGAGTTCACCAGATACTTTTCAGCTTCGGTCCATCGTCCGTGCATGCTGTCAACTGGAGGCGGCACGAACAGATCCTTGCCTCGAATCAAGTTCAGGTGCCTCTGTAGCATGGAGGTCGCCAGTCGCGCAGCAGCGGCATCGGTTTCAGCCGCAACCAGTGGAACGCCAGCCATTATGTAAGGCGCCTGGAGATGCCGTGAGGGTTTGAAGCGGCCCCGATACACGGCGATTGCCTCATGAAGCAATGCGGGGGCAAAGTGACTCGCGAACGCGAACGGGAGACCAAGCTGAGCAGCCAGTTCGGCGCTATACGTCGACGATCCGAGCAGCCAGACAGGTACATTGGTTCCGACACCGGGATAGGCGACTAACTTCTGACCGGGACCTGCGGGAGCGAGATAGGCTAGCAGCTCTCGAACTTGCCTGGGAAAATCATCAGGGTCTGTGTTGTACCGCAGCGCGCGGGATGTCAGAGTGTCGGAGCCTGGAGCCCGGCCGACGCCGAGATCGATGCGTCCCGGGTACAACGTTTCCAGAGTTCCGAACTGTTCGGCAATGACCAGTGCGGCGTGATTCGGGAGCATGACTCCGCCGGAACCGACTCGGATCGTGGAAGTGCTGGAGGCAACAAAGCCGATCAGCACCGATGTCGCGGCGCTGCCGATGCCCTGCATGTTGTGATGCTCGGCAAGCCAGAACCGTGTAAAGCCCCAATTCTCAGCGTGCTGCGCAAGATCCAGTGTGTTTTGGAAGGCCTCGCGAATTGTCCCGCCCGTCCGGACGGGGGCAAGGTCAAGAATCGAGTAACGGGTTTCGCCCAAAGTGTCGCTCACAGCATATGGATGAGGGACTCGGGACGAAGGTAGCAGTTCAAGATAGCGATTGATTTACGGCATCTCGAACGCGATTCTTCCATTCACGATTGTCATCACGGGCTGGATAGCACGGATGTCATCTTCGGGGCACGTGAGGATGTCGCGGTCAATCACGACCAGGTCCGCATACTTACCGACCTCGAGCGAACCACGCTGCTTTTCGGCGAACTGCATCCACGCAGGCCCGTTCGTGTACATGCGCAGCGCGGTTTCACGACTCACGCGCTCCTGTGGATAGAACACGGTTCCTTCGGTTGTCTTCCGAGTGACACAGGCCCAGATGTTCAAGAACGGGTTGTAGGGATTCACGGCATCGTTTTTGCCAAAGCCGATCATGTGATCCGTGCCGCCAGCCACGGGGATTCCCCGGTCGACGAACGAACGCAGAGGAAAGAACCATCGCATGTTCTCCAGCCCGAAAACCCGCTGGAGGGCCGGGACGTCGAGATGCATCCACCCGGGCTGCATATCGATACTCACTCCAAGCCGCTGCATTCGATCGAGGGACTGCTCGCTCATGAAGCTGCCGTGCATGACATGGTGCCTCTCGTTTCGGATCGGCTTCTCCTTGTCGAGCCGCTCGAAGACATCGAGCAGCGTATCAACGGCGCCTCCTCCTTGCGCATGCGCAGTCAATTGCCAGCCTTTTTCGCGCGCTGTGCGGAAGATGCGATAGAGCTTTTCCGGGTCGACGAACAGGGTTCCGCGGCTGTCCGGATCGGTCTGCCCGTACAACTGCTTGCCGAATGGCCCGTAAGGCATT
>DASQVJ010000094.1:0-3458 GCA_035640835.1 Bryobacteraceae bacterium | reverse complement strand
TGCCGTCGCCGACGCCACGAAGCTTCCGATCATCGTTTACAACGTGCCTGGTCGAACCGGCGTCAACGTTGAGCCCGGAACTCTGCGGCGCCTTGCCGAGATCCCGAAAATCGTTGGTGTGAAGGAAGCGTCCGGTAACATCTCGCAGCAGGTTCGAGTGGTTCACGAAGTCCCACCGGAGTTCCTCGTGCTTTAGGGTGACGACGCGATTACCTTGCCTTTGCTGGCGATCGGTGGTCGCGGGCTTGTCAGCGTCGCATCGAACCTCATCCCTGCGGAGATGACCGAGCTGACTCAAGCCGGCATGCGCGGCGACCTGGCGCGTGCTCGCGAGTTGCAACGCCGATACTTGCCACTTATGGAAGTGAACTTCATCGAATCGAATCCCGGACCCGTCAAATACGCGCTTTCGCGAATCGGTCTGGTACAACCCGTCTGGCGCCTTCCGTTGGTCGCACCGACAAAAACAAATCAGACTCGCATCGATGTCGTGCTCCAAGAGGTGGGGCTCCTCCCATGATTCGAGAGCGGATCGAGAAGCTGTTCGACGAAAAACCTGCAACCTACACCGAATCCGATTTCGACGTCTTCAACGCCTTCAAGCGGCAGCTCAACAGCGGCGCCATCCGAGCCGCGGAGCCTGACAGCTCGCAGCCAACCGGTTGGCGCGTGAACGCCTGGGTCAAGAAGGGAATCCTTCTCGGCTTCCGCATCGGCGCGGTCGTCGACATGTCGATCGACCCCACGCGTCAGCCTTACTTCGACAAATCAACCTACCCGGTGAAGCAGATCGCACCGAACGACGGCGTGCGCGTTGTGCCGGGCGGTTCGAGCATTCGCGATGGCGTCTATCTCGGAAAGGGCGTGACATGCATGCCCCCGATGTACATCAATGTCGGCGCATACTTGGGTAACGGCACCATGGTCGATTCGCACGCGCTGGTCGGAAGCTGCGCACAGATTGGAGCTCGTTGCCATCTCTCGGCGGCTGCGCAGATTGGCGGTGTACTCGAGCCCGTCGGCGCATTGCCGGTGATCATCGAGGACGACGTGCTGGTGGGCGGGAACTGCGGAGTCTACGAAGGCACCGTGGTGAAGAGCCGGGCTGTGCTTGGAACGGGTACGATTCTCAATCGCTCGACGCCTGTTTACGATCTTGTTCGCGGCGAAGTCTACACGGCAACTGACGATCGTCCTCTCGTGATTCCGTCGGAAGCCGTGGTCGTGGCAGGATCCCGGGCAATCGGTAGCGGCAAGGGCAAGGAGTGGGGCATCAGCCTCTACACACCCGTCATCGTCAAGTACCGCGACTCGAAGACCGACGCGAAGCTTCAACTCGAAGACCTCCTGCGCTAGCGGCCGCATGTGGAAGCGCTGGACCTTCGCCAAAGTCTTCCTCATCGCGCTCGTTGGCTTCAATCTGAACATGCGCCCGATTCCATCGGGCGACACGGCTCCCACAGCGTTGCTGCCTGTTGCGATTGTCCTGGACGGTAGAGTGACACTCGAGCGTTTCGAGCCGTTCTACGAACGGCAGTTCCCAGGCCAGGCGTACTGGCTCCATCGTGCGCACGATCGCGTGTGGTCGTCTTACCCGATCGCTCCGGCGTTGCTGGTCGCTCCTCTCTATACGCCGCTACTCGCGTTTCCCGGCCTGCGCACATGGGATGCTCGTGAGCTGATATTGCTGGCACGAATCCTCGAGAAGCTCGCAGCAAGCTTGCTCGCAGCCGTATCGGTGGGCTTGTTCTTCCTACTCGCACGAGAGTTCGTACGTGAGACACGCGCCGCCGCATTCGCGCTGATCTTCGCTTTCGCGACACCGATGTGGAGTATCGCGAGCCAGGCGCTCTGGCAACACACACCGAGCGTCCTGCTGATCACGTTGAGTCTCTACTTGCTCGCCCGCAACCACATCCCCGGAGCGGCCATCGCCGCAGCTCTCGGCCCCGCGATGCGCCCCACCGACGTGCTCTTCGTCTTAGCGTCCATGAGCGTCCTCGCGATGGATCCGAAGGTTCGATGGAAGGCGCTGCTTTGGTACGGGCTCTCCACCGCGATCATTGGCACAGCGGTCGTGGGGTACAACTTGCACGTATTCGGTCGACCCACGGGCATGTATGCTCAGCCGTTCGACAGCCCCGCACTTCAGACGTTGGCCGGTCTTCTCTTCAGTCCCGCGCGGGGCCTGTTCATCTACAGCCCAGTGCTTTTGTTCGCCTTCGCGCGACGTCCACAGGGACGCATCGCCTGGATCTCCGCGATCTTCATCGTCGCCCAACTCGCCGTCTACTCGAAGTGGCCGAACTGGTGGGGCGGCGCTTGCTGGGGACCACGCCTGCTGACCGACATCGTGCCGTGCCTGATGTTGTTGCTCTTACCGGTGCGCGTAGGTCCGGCGTTCCTGGCACTCACGACCGTCTCGATTGCCATGCATGCAATCGGCGTCTTCTGGTACCCCAACGGTCGCTGGGATTCGAAGCCCATCCCCATCGATTCGCAGCCTCAACGAGCTTGGGACATCAGAGACAACCCCGTCGCCCGGACACTCGGCGCGGGCTTCAATGTTGACGGGTATGTGCACCTGAAGGAGCTGGTGGAAGCGTGGCTGCAGCATCGCCCACCGCGCCTCGACGACCTCCCGATTGCTCGATCAGCACCGACAGCGTCTTCTCGGCGCAGGCTTCCCATGTGAGTTGCGCAGCGCGGACTCGAGCTCTCACGGCCGAGTACCCTGCCAAGGCATCGCGAACAGCCCGAAGCATTGCATCGGAGTCGTCGGGCGGAAACAACTCTGCGACGCCATCGGCGAGAGCGCGCAGCGGCTCGATCGAGGAGCAGGCAAGAGGAACACCGGCTGCCATCGCTTCCAGCACCGGCATCCCGAAACCTTCGAACGTGCTTGGATACACAAACGCCGAAGCCTGCCTGTAGAGCTCATGCAGGCGCTCTTGGCTGATCCATCCCGTGATCTCCACCGAGTCCCGCAGCCCAAGCTCTTCGATCTTCCTCTCGACCGTCTCCGCATGAAAGCCTCGCATTCCCGCGAGGACCAGCCGCAACTCGGGCCGCTCCAGACGAAGCTGCGAGAACACTTCCACCAGCCGTTCGATGTTCTTGTGCGGGTGCAGCGTCGAAACGCACAGCAAATACGGCCGCTCTCGATCCGGTTCCGGCTGCATCGTCAGGAACGCCTGGTCGACGCCGTGCGGGACCACCGTGATCCTCTCTTCCGGCAGCCCATAAAAGTGCAGCAGATCGCGTTTCGTCGCCTCCGACACGGCAATCAGATGTTGAGAGGTTGTCGCCGACGCTCGCAGGAAGATACGCCAGAACGGCAGATCCCACCAGCGAAAGAACTCAGGATGCCTCTTATGCTGCAGGTCATGAAACACCGTGACATGCGGGCACCGTGCCAATACCGGCGTCGTGAATCCAGGGTTGAACAGACAATCGAG
>DASQVJ010000093.1:0-4203 GCA_035640835.1 Bryobacteraceae bacterium | reverse complement strand
GGCTAGCGAAGTCGGAAAAATGATACCGGTGTTGAAGAAGTTATCGTTGTCCTGAAGATCGCGCGAGTCCTTGTGGTAAACCGCGAGGTTCAGACTCGCCCAGCGTCCGAGAGCCTGCTGCAGGCCGGCTTCGTACACGTTCTGGCGCTCCGGGCGGATGATCACAAATGCGCCGCCCAGGGCCTCGCGCACACTCTCGGGAACCAACACCGCGGACTCCGCTGAGCTCGAGAGTAAGAGGTTTTCGTTCGGGGGCGTTTGGTAGGTTCGGTTGTACGAGGCTCGGAATACCGTTCCCGTCTCGCGCAAGTGGAACGCGACCCCCACACGGGGCTGCAGTTGATTGCCGGCGGCCAGAAATCGATAAGCGTCGTATCGGAGTCCCAACGTGAAGGTCCAGCGGCCGGCACGGACCGTGTCCTGCGCAAACCCGCTGTAGAGGTTGCCGCTATTTCGGCCGGCAAAGCGGAACAACCGACCGCCTCGGCTTAAATCGAACGGCAGCAAGGTTGGGAGGAAATCCGGTGAGTCAGGCGCGTTGAACGCGGGATTGGTGATGCCGAATCGAAAATGCTCGCGGACCGGAAAATGCTGCCAGTCGAAGCCGGTCCGGATCTGATGCGCCCCATGTTGTCCCGTCCATCGAAGCGCGGACGTGTAGTTCGACAACCGTCTGTCCTGGAACGCAGTCACCGGTGTGTCGCCTGTTGAGGGAAGCAACTCCGCGTTCGAAGTGCGCCAGGAGAACATCGCGTCGATTGTGGAGCGCGGCGATAGTGTGCGCAGCCAACCGACGGAGAGCGACGCGTCCCGCAGCAACTGCCGCTGATTTTGTCCCGCAGCCTGCTGCGATCGAAGATTCGCAAGCTCGAAGGAACTCCGCCCGAGCATCAGGTTGAACCGAAGCTGATCGGAGATCGAAGGCAGAAAGTCGAGCCTGAAAAAGCCGCGCTCCGAGTTGCCGCCGTTGTGCAGATTGTCCAACGAGACTTGATCCAGGTATCGATGCGTCTTGAGGGCGTTCACCGACGCGAAGTAGCCCCAGCGATCACTGCCTCCACCCACCTGGGTCACTTGAGACAACGTGTCAAATTGCGCGGCGTTGAGTTGCACGCTGCCCGTTGCGCGCCGGCCGCTGCCCATACCCGACTTCGTCGTGACCACGGCAACCCCTGAGACCTTGCTGCCATACTCAGCCGGGATGTTGCCGGTCATCAGCTCCACCGACTGCACGATGTTGGTGTCGATGGCGTTCGCGAACGCTCCCGTGAGTTGATCGCTCACCGGCATGCCATCGACGACGAAGGTCATCTGATTGTGCGCACCCCTCGGGTGGATGGCGCCGTTCGCATTTGCAGCAAAGCCCGAAAAGCTCAGGAGCACGGACTCGAGCCCCCGGCTCGTGGGAGACAACGGCATCTCCGCGATTGCCTTTGCGTTGAGCTCCGTCCGAGTCCCAGTGCCCTCCGGCTCTACCAATTGAAGTCGGTCGGTCGCCTCTACGGAGATCGCCTCGCTCACGGGCCCAAGCTGCAGCTTCACTTCAAGGGTCTTTGGCAGGTTCGACAACAGCTCGATTACCTGTTCGCTTGCCTGGAACCCGTCACGCTTCACGCGCAGCACGTACGTGCGCAGAGGCAGATTGCCGAAGCGGAACGTCCCCTCGGCGGACGTCTCGAGACGCTGCGAGAACCCGGTCAAGGCGTTCGAGAGCGAGACGCCGGCCCCTGCGATCGGCTGCCCGAGCGCGTCGAGAACGGTTCCGGAGAGACTCGCGGTGCTCTGTCCAAATGCGATCGCGCCCGTCAGCGTCAGTGCGAGAAGCAGTTGCCGCACAGAGCGAGTTTACAGCAGATCACGTCTTGAAGTAAACCGTAGTTAACAGTAGCGTAGTTGCTATAGTTTAAGTGGCTTCGTTTCGTCAAAAAGGGACCAACGTTAGTAACTGCTGCGTTATCATGGGCATTCACACGTGCCAAGCCCTGAATTCTCGGCCCGACGAACCGCAAAAGGGCTCGCACTCTTAGCCCTCATCTACCTCCTCATTGTCTTCGTGATCCCCCGCCCTGCCGGCGTCGATAGCAAGGGCTGGAGCCTCTTCGGGCTTTTCGCAGCGACCGTCGCAGGCCTTATCACGCAGCCGCTTCCAGGCGGTGCCCTGGTCTTGATGGCGGTGACTCTGTCCCCCATCATTGGCGGGCTCACGCTCGAGAAGGCGCTCTCCGGGTACGCCGACTCGACCGTCTGGCTTGTGCAGGCCGCGTTCTTTATCTCGCGGTCGCTGATCAACACCGGGCTGGCTCGAAGGATCGCGCTGTTCTTCGTGCGTACGTTCGGCCGTAATTCGCTCGGGGTCTGCTACGCGTTGTCTCTGACCGATACCGTGCTCGCGACCATCATCCCGTCCAACGGCGCCCGCTCCGGCGGCGTCATCCTGCCCATCGTTCGCAGCATCGCCGAGCTCTATGGCTCAAAGCCAGGACCTACCGCCGGACTCATTGGATCGTTCCTGTTTACCGCGGTCTATCAGTCCGTCTGCATATCCACGGCGATGTTTCTGACGGGTCAGGCGAGCAATCCTCTGGCGGCTCAGATGGCTTCGAGCAGCGGATTCGAAGTCAGTTGGGCCAGTTGGTTCGCAGCCGGGATCGTACCCGGTTTGTGCTCCCTCATGGTGGTGCCTTGGGTGGTGATGCGGCTCAACCCTCCCGAGATCCGCCGCACTCCCGAAGCAGCGGCTTTCGCCGGGGAGGAGCTGCGCAAGATGGGCCCGATGACGTCGAAGGAGAAGATCCTCACGGGTGTATTTATTACCGTGTGCGGCTTCTGGATCACCTCGAACATTCACCACATAGACATCACGCTCACCGCGCTGCTCGGAAGCGTCGCCCTGCTTGTGACGGGCGTGCTGACATGGGAGGACGTGAAGAGTGAACGCTCGGCGTGGGACATCTTCATCTGGTATGGCGGCCTGCTGATGCTCGGTAAGGCTTTGAATGAAGCACGCGTGACCACAGCGTTCGCCAACATTGTCAGCGGCGCTTTCGGCTCGGCTGGCTGGGAAGTGTTGCTGGCGATTGCGCTCCTGATTTACTTCTACGCACACTACGCCTTCGCCAGCATCACCGCGCATGTGCTCTCTATGTTCCCGGCGTTTCTTGCGGTCCTCATCGCAAAAGGCGCACCCGTTGGATTGACGGTCTACGCGTTCGCTTGCTTTGCAAATCTCTCCGCTGGACTCACCAACTACGGGACCACGCCGTCACCGATGTTCTTCGCGCAGGACTATGTTTCGCTGAAGCGATGGTGGCTGGTCGGAGCCGTCGTGTCGGTTGTGAACATCGCGATCTGGTCCACCGTGGGTTTCGGCTGGTGGAAGCTGATCGGGATCTGGTAGCTACTGCGAAGCCTGTTGCAGTTCGAGCCGGCGTCGGCGATGCCACTGCAGTCGACCCTGCCAGTCGGACCACAGCTTGGTCAAGGCAGCCCACCAATAGCCCGCGACAAAGATCGTCAAAAACGGCACGGCCAGGAAGTTGAACGAGTCGATGGCGTAGGCAAGCATGAACACGAAATAACCGCCCAAGGCAAACTCGATCAAGGGAAGCAAGCCGCTCTTGCTCCTGTACTTCACGTCTTTCAACTTCACACGCTGGCGTTCGATGGCATACTTCGGCGTGCGTGCGAAAGCCGTCTGGATGTGTAGAAGTGCTTCGAGTACCGCCTTGGTGTTGCTCACCGTCAAGGCGACACCGGCTGCCATCAACACCGGGATAAACGCGATGCCACGCTTCCACGTAGTGGGGAAGACCTCGTGGTAGGCAAGCAGATAGAAGGATGAGATGGAGCAGAACGAGGCAATCACCAAAGGCAGGTCGAGGATCAGCATCTGCCACCAACCCATATAAAAACGCACGATCATGACGGGCAACATCAGCGCCGCGACGACCATCATCATCGGGTACGAGACGTTCGGCGTGAGGTGCATCACTGCCTCAAACTTCGTGCGCCACGGCAGCTTCGCCCTAAATATGGTGGGCAGAAGCTTGAGGGAGACCTGAGTCAAGCCCTTCGACCACCGCGCCTGCTGCGTCTGGAATCCCTGCATGTCGACCGGCAGTTCCGAAGGACACTCGACGCCCGGCATGTAGATGAACTTCCAGCCCTTCAATTGCGCTCGATAGCTGAGGTCGGAGTCTTCGG